>JAGWTL010000078.1 GCA_028869035.1 Burkholderiales bacterium
TCGTAGAAGCGGGCGGATTCCTCGATGTCCTCGTCCATCGCGTCTTCCGGGATGGACAGGCCGTAGTACTGCTTGACCCAGCGCTTCTCTTCGAGCGTGGGGGATTCGAGGTCGACCCAGATGGGCTGGAATCTGGAGAGCTCCTCCAGCGACTCGATCTCTTCCTGGAAGAGCCGGCCGTTGGCGAGCGTGAAGATGTTGAGCATGGCTCACTCCCTCTTGGTTGGGGCATCGGGCGGGTGGGGTGGGGCGAGGCTTCCAACCCCCGATGCCGGGAGTCGAAAGCTACCGACTAGGGCAGGTTTCCAAGGAGCGATCTCCAGAGTGGCGACAGGCGCAATTATGGCACTGTGGCGGCGAATCGGAGAGGAGGGTTTGCAGGTCAGATGGGGCCGGGGGCCCGGTGCGCGTGAGGGCGGAAGGGCGCTGCAATCCGGCTATTCTGCACCGCCGTTCGCAGGCTGGCAAGCCCCCGCGCGACGGACGGAATTCAAGAGGGCAAGACCGCAAAAAAACCTGCGCAGGGTCAAGGAAAAGGGATTGCATTTCGAGCAGGGCGGGCGCATAGTGAATTGGCCCGCAGCAGCGAAGTCCGAAGTCGTCGTCGGGCTTGCTGGTACGGGCGGACGTTCAAATCCGAGAGCAACAGGAGGCTACTCATGAACCTGACGATCAGCGGTCATCACCTCGAAGTCACCCCGGCCCTGCGCACCTATGTCACGACCAAGCTTGATCGAATCACCCGGCACTTTGACCAGCTCGTGGATATCAAGGTGCTGCTGACGGTTGAAAAACAGAAGGAAAAGGAACGACGGCAACGCGCCGAATGCAATATCCACGTGAAAGGCAGTGACCTGTTCGCGGAAAGCTCCCACCAGGACCTTTACGCCGCCGTGGATGAACTGGTCGACAAGCTCGACCGGCAGGTGGTGCGCCACAAGGATCGTCTCCAGGAGCATCACCACGAGGCGCCCAAGCGCCTGATGTAGGCGGCCATCAGGCCGCAGGGGCGCGGCGCTGGCCCGCCCCGCCCAGAGCGGCCGCGGCTTCCCCCGCGGCTTTTTTGCCGCCGGGCCGCCCCAGGACAAAAAGCGGCCCCCTCGGGGGGCAGCGACTTGCGTCAGCTGGGAGCGTGGGGGCGTTTTGTGTGCATAATCTGCCCACTCGAACACCATGAATCGTCTTGCGTCCATCCTGCCGACCGCACAAGTGCTTGTGCATGTCGATGCCACGAGTAAAAAACGTGCTTTCGAGGAAGTGGGCCTGCTGTTCGAGAACCTGCACGGCCTCAACCGCGCCCTGGTGACCGACAGCCTCTTCGCCCGCGAGCGCCTGGGCTCCACCGGCCTGGGGCACGGGGTGGCCATTCCGCACGGACGCATCAAGGGCCTGAAGGCGCCCATGGCCGCCGTGCTGCAGCTGGCCCAGCCCATCGGTTTCGACGCGCCGGACGAGTCGCCGGTGAGCCTGCTGATCTTCCTGCTGGTGCCCGAGGCCGCGACCCAGAAACACCTGGAGATCCTGTCCGAGATCGCCGAGCTGCTGAGCGACACGGCCCTGCGCGCCAAGCTCAACAGCAGCGCCAGCGCCGGCGAACTGCACGGACTGATCGCCGGCTGGCGTTCGGCCCAACCCGCCTGAGCCCGGCCGTCCGCCTGAAATGAGACCCACCGTTGTCAGCGCCGAGGTCCTCTTCGAGGAGTTCCGCGCCAAGCTCAAATGGGAGTGGGTGGCCGGCCTGGGGGCTTCCGAGCGTCGCTTCGACGAAGTGGCCGTGCGCGCCGCCAACTCCGGCGCCGATCTGGTCGGCCACCTGAACTACATCCACCCTTACCGCCTGCAGGTGCTGGGCGAGCGCGAGGTGGCCTACCTGACCAGCGCCACGCCGGAAGATTGCGAGCGCCGGATCTCGCGCATCACGACGCTGGAGCCGCCGGTGCTGGTGCTGGCCGACAAGCAGCAGGTGCCGCCGGCCCTGCTGGCCATGTGCGAAGAGGCCAACATTCCCATGTTCGCCTCGCCCGAATCCTCGGCCTATGTCATCGACGTGCTGCGCAGTTACCTCTCGCGCCACTTCGCCGACCGTGCCTCCATGCACGGCGTGCTCATGGACATCCTGGGCCTGGGGGTGCTGATCACCGGCGAATCGGGCCTGGGCAAGAGCGAACTGGGACTGGAGCTGATCTCGCGCGGCCACGGCCTCGTGGCCGACGACGCGGTGGACCTCTACCGTGTGAACCAGGACACCATCGAGGGTCGCTGCCCCGAACTGCTGCGCAATCTGCTGGAGGTGCGCGGCATCGGCCTGCTCGATATCCGGGCCATCTTCGGCGAGACCGCCGTGCGGCGCAAGATGCGCCTCAAGCTCATCGTGCACCTGGTGCGGCGCGAGACGCTGGAGCGCGACTACGAGCGCATTCCCTACGAGCCGCTCACCCAGGACGTGCTGGGCATCCCGGTGCGCAAGGCGGTGATCCAGGTGGTGGCCGGTCGCAACCTGGCCGTGCTGGTGGAGGCGGCGGTGCGCAACACCATCCTGCAGCTGCGGGGCATCGACACCTACCAGGAGTTCGTGGAGCGCCACCGCAAGGCGATGGGCGAGAGCTGAGGCGAACCCTCGCGGCCCGGCGCGCTCAGTGACCGGCGGTGTGGCCGCCACGACCACCGCTGCCGCGGTTCGGGCATTTGTCCTTGGTGCAGTGGGCGTAAAGGCTCAGCGCGTGCTCGGCCAGCGCGAAACCACGGGTCTTGGCCACGGCGTTCTGGCGGTTCTCGATCTCGGCGTCGAAGAATTCCTCGACCTTGCCGCAGTCCAGGCAGACCAGGTGGTCGTGGTGCTGGCCTTCGTTGAGCTCATAGACGGCCTTGCCCCCCTCGAAATTGCTGCGCGTCAGGATGCCGGCCTGCTCGAACTGGGTCAGCACCCGGTAGACCGTGGCCAGGCCCACGTCGGAGCGGTCCTCCAGCAGCACGCGGAACACGTCTTCGGCGCTCATGTGGCGTTGCGCGCCCTTCTGGAAAATCTCCAGCACTTTCAGGCGGGGCAGCGTGGCTTTCAGGCCGGTGCTCTTGAGCTCGTCGATGGTGTTCATAGGCGTGTTCCCAGGGGGTGCAGGAGGCGTGGCGGCAGGCCCAGCCGCTACAATGGACCGATCATATCGCTAGCGGCAGTTTCATGTTCATTTTCCATCGCGCCCCCGGCCGTCTGGGGCTGGTCCTGTTACTGGGCGCCTCCCTCACGGCCTGCAGCTTCCTGGAGCCCTACCGTGTCCCGGTGGTCCAGGGCAATGTGGTCACGCGCGAGCAGGTGGCGGTGCTGCGCCCCGGCATGAGCCGCATCCAGGTGCGTGACATCCTGGGCACCCCTTTGCTGACCAGTGTGTTCCATGCCGATCGCTGGGATTATGTCTTCACCCTCCAGCGTCAGAACACCGAGCCGCAGGCCCGTCGTGTGACCGTCTATTTCAAGGGCGAGGTGCTTGAGCGCTTCGAGGCCAGCGCCCTGCCCAGCGAGACCGAGTTCGTCGCTACGCTGGGCAGCCAGGCGCCACCCAAGGTGCCCCTGCTGGAGGCCACGCCGGAAAAGCTGCAGGAGTTCCCGGCCCCGGCCCCGGCCCCCGAAGCCAGGCCCCTGCCGCCCCTGCCGGCCAGCTATCCGCCGCTGGAGCCGGCCCCCCGCTGAGCGCCGCCACACCATGACTGCACAGACACACCACCCGATCGCCGTCGCCGGCGCTTCCGGCCGCATGGGCCGCATGCTGATCGAAACCGTGCACGCGGTCGAGGATTGCCGGCTGGCCGGCGCCTTGGACGTTGCGAGCAGCCCGGCCATCGGCAGTGATGCCACCGCTTTTCTGGGCCACACCAGCGGCGTGGCCATCACGGCCGAGATCAAGGCCGGCCTGCAGAACGCCCGCACCCTGATCGACTTCACGCGCCCCGAGGGCACGCTGGCCCACCTCAAGGTCTGCCGCGAGCTGGGCGTGGCCATGGTGATCGGCACCACCGGTTTCACCGAGGCGCAGAAGGCCGAGATCAACGCTGCGGCGAAAGACATCGCCATCATGCTCTCGCCGAACATGAGCGTGGGCGTGAACGTCACGCTCAAGCTGCTGGAGATGGCAGCCAAGGCCCTGGCCACGGGCTACGACATCGAGATCATCGAGGCGCACCATCGCCACAAGGTCGACGCACCCTCGGGCACGGCCCTCAAGATGGGCGAGGTCATTGCCGACGCCCTGGGCCGCAAACTCAAGGATTGCGCGGTCTACGAGCGTTACGGCCATACCGGCGAGCGCGATCCTTCGAGCATCGGTTTTGCCACCATCCGCGGCGGTGACATCGTGGGCGACCACACCGTGCTGTTCGCCGGCATCGGCGAGCGCATCGAGGTCACGCACAAGTCCGCCAGCCGCTTCACCTACGCCCAGGGCAGCCTGCGCGCCGTGCGTTTCCTGGCCGACCGCAAGAACGGCCTGTACGACATGTTCGACGTGCTCGGACTCAAGTGATCATGCAAGAGAAGTACAACCACCTCGATGTCGAGAAGGCCGCCCACGGCCATTGGTTGGCGCGCGACGCCTATCGCGTGACCGAAGAGGCGGGCAAGAAGAAGTTCTACGCCTGCTCCATGCTGCCCTACCCCAGCGGCAAGCTGCACATGGGCCACGTGCGCAACTACACCATCAACGACATGCTCACGCGCCAGCTGCGCATGAACGGCTACAACGTTCTGATGCCCATGGGTTGGGATGCTTTCGGTCTGCCGGCCGAGAACGCGGCGCTCAAGAACGGCGTGCCACCGGCCAGGTGGACCTACGAGAACATCGCCTACATGAAGGGTCAGATGCAGGCCATGGGTCTGGCGATCGACTGGAGCCGAGAGGTCGCCACCTGCGACCCGACGTACTACAAGTGGAACCAGTGGCTCTTCCTCAAAATGCTGGAGAAGGGCATTGCCTACCGCAAGACCCAGGTCGTGAACTGGGACCCGGTGGACCAGACCGTGCTGGCCAACGAGCAGGTGATCGACGGGCGCGGCTGGCGCACCGGTGCGCTGGTGGAAAAGCGCGAGATCCCGGGCTACTACCTGAAGATCAGCGATTACGCGCAGGAGCTGCTGGACCACGTGCAGCTGGGCAATGACAAGGCCACCCTGAACGGCTGGCCCGAGCGCGTGCGCCTGATGCAGGAGAACTGGATCGGCCGCAGCGAGGGCGTGCGTTTCGCCTTCACGCACGACATCAAGGGCGACGACGGTCAGCTGATCGGTGACGGTCGCATGTACGTCTTCACCACGCGGGCCGACACGGTGATGGGCGTGACCTTCTGCGCCGTGGCGCCCGAGCACCCGCTGGCGCAGCACGCCGCCAGATCCAATCCCAAGCTCGCGGCCTTCATCGAAGACTGCAAGAAGGGCGGCACCACCGAGGCCGAGCTGGCGCTGCGGGACAAGGAAGGCATGCCCACCGGCCTGTTCGTCAAGCACCCGCTGACCGATGCGCAGGTCGAGGTCTGGGTCGGCAACTACGTGCTCATGAGCTACGGTGACGGTGCCGTCATGGGCGTGCCGGCGCACGACGAGCGCGACTTCGCCTTTGCGCTGAAGTACCAGCTGCCGATCCGCCAGGTCGTGCACGTCGACGGCGAGCACTACGACTACAAGCAGTGGCACGAGTGGTACGCCGACAAGGTCAAGGGCGTGACGGTCAACTCCGACACCTTCAGCGGCCTGGGCTACCGGGAGGCGGTGGACGCCGTGGCCCACGCCTTGCAGGTGCGTGGCCTGGGCGAGAAGAAGACCACCTGGCGCCTGCGTGACTGGGGCATCAGCCGCCAGCGCTACTGGGGCACGCCGATCCCCATCATCCACTGCGAGGCGCATGGCGCGGTGCCGGTCCCGGAGCAGGACCTGCCCGTGGTGTTGCCGCAGGACTGCATTCCCGACGGCTCGGGCAATCCGCTGCACAAGCACGAGGGCTTCCATGCTGGTGTGGTCTGTCCGGTGTGCGGCAAGCCCGCGCGGCGCGAGACCGACACCATGGACACCTTCGTGGACTCGTCCTGGTATTACATGCGCTATTGCGACCCGAAGAACGACAGCAGGATGGTCGACGCCGGGGCGCAGTACTGGATGCCGATGGACCAGTACATCGGCGGCATCGAGCACGCCATCCTGCACCTGCTGTATGCGCGTTTCTGGACCAAGGTCATGCGCGACCTGGGCCTGGTCAAGGTCGACGAACCTTTCACCAAGCTGCTCACGCAGGGCATGGTGCTCAACCACATCTACTCGCGCCGCACCGACAAAGGTGGCAAGGAGTACTACTGGCCGCACGATGTCGAGCATGTGCTCGATGCCGGCGGCAAGATCACGGGCGCCAGGCTGAACAAGGCCGTAGGCGGCCTGCCCGCGGGCACGGCCATCGACTACGAGGGCGTGGGCACCATGTCCAAGTCCAAGAACAACGGGGTCGACCCGCAGGACCTGATCGAGAAGTACGGCGCCGACACGGCGCGCCTGTACACCATGTTCACCGCGCCGCCCGAGGCCACGCTGGAGTGGAACGATGCCGCGGTGGAAGGCAGCTACCGATTCCTGCGCCGGGTCTGGAACTTCGGCGTCAAGCTCTCTGGCATGGACCAGGCGGCTGCCCTGGCCAGTGTGGCCGGCGCGAAAAAACTGAAGGACGTGAGCTTTGGCAAGGAAGCCAAAACCTTGCGCCTGGAGATCCACGGCGTGCTCAAGCAGGTGGACTACGACTACCAGCGCATGCAGTACAACACGGTGGTCTCCGGGGCCATGAAGCTGCTCAATGCGCTGGAGGACTTCAAGGCTGCCGGCACGCCGGGCGCCGAGGTCGCGCTGATCGAGGGCTTCGGCATCCTCTTGCGCTGCCTCTACCCGGCCACGCCGCACGTCACCCATGTGCTGTGGAGCGAGCTGGGTTATGCCGGCGTGCTCGGTGAACTGCTGGACGCGCCCTGGCCTCAGGTGGACGCCTCAGCGCTGCAGCAGGACGAGGTCGAGCTCATGCTGCAGATCAACGGCAAGCTGCGTGGCGCCATCCTGGTGCCGGCCGGTGCTTCGAAGGAAGCCATCGAGGCCATCGCCGTGGCCAGCGAACCGGTGCAGACCCAGGCCCAGGGCGGGGCGATCAAGCGGGTCATTGTGGTGCCCGGGCGTCTGGTCAACGTGGTTCTCTGAAGCCATGAAACCGCACCTCTCGGCCTGGCTGTCGTGTGCGCTCCTGCTGGCGCTGACCGGGTGTGGTTTTGGTCTGCGCCAGCCGACCAGTTTCGCCTTTTCCTCGCTGTACAGCAGCGTGGCGCCGACCTCTTCGCTGGGTGTGGAACTCAAGCGCCAGCTGCAGTCCAGCGGCGAGTTGCAGTACATCACCGAGCCTGAGCGCCGGCAGGAGGCTCAGGCGCTGCTCGACATCCTGTCCGAGCAGCGCGTCAAGACCGTGGTGGGCGTTAATGCCAGCGGTCAGGTGCGCGAGTTCCAGCTGCGCCTGGTCCTCAAGTTCCGTCTGCGTACGCCCCAGGGACAGGAGCTGATCCCCGAGACCGAGCTGGTGCAGCAGCGCTCGCTCAGCTACGACGAAGTGTTTGCCCTGGCCAAGGAGGCCGAAGAGGCTATGTTGTTCCGCAACATGCAAAGCGACATGGTGCAGCAGATCCTGCGCCGCCTGGCGGCCGTCAAGCAGCTCTGACTACCGGGCCTGGACCATGCAAGTCGCCGCCGCCCAGCTCTCCGCCCAGCTGCAGCGCGGGCTCAAGAGCCTGTACACCGTGCACGGCGACGAGCCCCTGCTGCAGCAGGAAGCGGCCGATGCCATCCGCGCCGTGGCGCGCACCCAGGGCTACACCGAGCGCACCGTGCACACGGTGGCCGGCGCGCACTTCGACTGGAGCGAGGTGCTCGCTGCCGGCGGATCGCTGAGCCTGTTCGCGGACAGGCAGATGGTCGAGATCCGCATTCCCTCGGGCAAACCCGGCAAGGACGGCAGCGCGGCCCTGCAGCAGTTGGCCGAAGCGGCCCAGGGCAATGACAGCACGCTGACCCTGGTGCTGCTGCCGCGTCTGGACAAGGCCACCAAGACCGGCGCCTGGTTCGGCGCACTCGAGAGTTTTGGCGTGACCGTGCAGGTCGAGCCCGTCGAGCGGCGTGCCCTGCCGCAGTGGATCGCCCAGCGCCTGGGCGCCCAGGGCCAGCGCGTGGTCGGGGGAGAGGAGGGGCAACGCGCCTTGCAATTCTTCGCCGACCGGGTGGAGGGCAACCTGCTTGCGGCGCACCAGGAAATCCAGAAGCTGGGCCTGCTCTATCCCCAGGGCGAGCTGGGCTTCGAACAGGTCGAGGGCGCCGTGCTCAATGTGGCGCGCTACGACGTCTTCAAGCTGTCCGAGGCCGTGCTGGCCGGCCAGGCGGCACGGGTGCAACGCATGCTGGACGGCCTCAAGGCCGAGGGCGAGGCCGAGGTGCTGGTGCACTATGCCCTGAGCGAGGACATCCGCGCCCTCAAGCGCGTCAAGGATGCCATGGCCGCCGGTCGTCCCCTGCCCATGGCCCTGCGCGAGCAGCGCATCTGGGGTCTGAAGGAGCGCCTCTACGAGCGTGTGCTGCCCTTGCTGAGCGCGACCGACCTGGCCCGTCTGCTGCAAGCCGCGCACCAGGTGGACGGCATCGTCAAGGGTCTGAAGGCGCCGGACTGGCCTGTGGACGGCTGGCAGGCCCTGCAGCGCCTGGCCTTGCAGCTGTGCGGGCTCTGTAGCACGGTCCCCGCGAAAAGCGCGGTCATGAGAAAATGAAGCCATGAACGCGCCCGACGCCACTGCCCGCATCGCCGAAACCACCCGGATCCTGGGCCGGCAGGCGCGCGCCGCTGCCGCCCTGATGGCCAAGGCCGGCGCTGCGCAGAAGAACGCCGTGCTGCGGCGTCTGGCCGAGCTGTTGCGTGCCAATACCGCTGCGCTGGCGCGGGACAATGAAAAAGACCTGGCCCGCGCCCAGGCAGCGGGCCTGGCCGAACCCATGGTGGATCGCCTGCGCCTCACCCCCAAAGTCATCGAGACCGTGGCCCTGGGCTGCGAGCAGCTCGCGGCCATGGGCGACATCATCGGCGAGATCATCGGCATGAAACAGCAGCCCAGCGGCATCCGCGTGGGCCAGATGCGTGTGCCCATCGGCGTCTTCGGCATGATCTTCGAGAGCCGGCCCAATGTGACCATCGAGGCCGCCAGCCTGTCCATCAAGAGCGGCAACGCCTGCATCCTGCGCGGTGGCTCGGAAGCCATCGAATCGAACAGGACTTTGGCCCGCCTGGTGCAGCAGGCGCTGACCGAATCCGGCCTGCCGGCCGAGGCCGTGCAGCTGGTGCAAGTGACGGACCGCGAAGTCGTGGGCCAGCTCATCGCCATGCCCGAATACGTGGACGTGATCATCCCGCGCGGCGGCAAGTCCCTGATCGAGCGCATCAGCCGCGAGGCCAAGGTGCCCGTCATCAAGCATCTGGACGGCAACTGCCACACCTATGTGGACGATCCCTGCGATCTCGACATGGCGGTGCGGGTGGCCGACAACGCCAAGACCCACAAGTACAGCCCCTGCAATGCCAGCGAGGGCCTGCTGGTGGCGCGCGGTGTGGCCCAGGAATTTTTGCCGCGCATCGGCGCCGTCTTTGCCGCCAAGGGCGTGGAGATGCGTTGCGACCCCGAGGCACTGGCCATCCTGGCCGGCGTCAAGGGTGCGAACCTCCAGGCCGCGACCGAGCAGGACTGGTACGAGGAATACCTGGCCCCCATCATCAGCGTCAAGGTGGTGGCCGGTCTGGACGAGGCGATTCGGCACATCAATCATTACGGCAGCCACCACACCGACGCCATCCTCACGCGCGACCACATGCACGCCCAGGCCTTCCTGCGTGAGGTGGATTCGGGCAGCGTGATGGTCAACGCCAGCACACGTTTTGCCGACGGCTTCGAGTACGGTCTGGGCGCCGAAATCGGCATCAGCACCGACAAGTTCCATGCGCGCGGCCCGGTGGGCCTCGAAGGCCTGACGTCCTTGAAATATGTCGTTTTGGGCCAAGGTGAGGTAAGAAACTAGAAACAACTAAGCCCACTTTCGAGGATGCGCGGAGCCGGCTTTGCCGGGCTGCTGCATCGCCCCCCAGTGGGGGGAGGCGGCCGAAGGCCGCATCGGGGGGCGTGCAAGGACATCATGGTTCCCCATCTCATCACGGCCCTGACCGGCCCGATCAACGAGCTCGAGCAGCGCATCCTCGACTCCATGCCGGCCATCGAGCGCTGGTTCCGCCTGGAATGGATGGAGCACACCCCGCCCTTCTACAGCTCGGTCGACATCCGCAACGCCGGCTTCAAGCTGGCGCCGGTGGACACCAATCTCTACCCTGGCGGCTGGAACAACCTCACCCCCGAGATGCTGCCGCTGGCCGTGCAGGCCGCCATGGCGGCGATCGAGAAGATCTGCCCCGAGGCGCGCAACCTGCTGCTGATCCCCGAGAACCACACGCGCAACACCTTCTACCTCAGCAATGTGGCGCAGCTGCGGCG
>JAGWTL010000079.1 GCA_028869035.1 Burkholderiales bacterium
CGCACCAGCCGCAGGTACTCGGGGTCGTGCATGGCCATGCCGGTGGCGCACTGCACCAGGGGCTCGATGATGACCGCGGCCACCTTGCCGGCGCGCTCCTGCAGCAGCTCGTCCAGGGCATGGGCGGCGCGGCGCGCCACATCCTCTGCGCTCTCGCCAGGCTGGGCCAGCCGCGCATCGGGCGAGGCGACCACATGGGCGCGCTGGATCAACGGGCCATAGGCCTCACGGAACAGGGCCACATCGGTCACGCCCAGCGCACCGATGGTCTCGCCGTGGTAACTGCCCGCGAGGCAGACAAACTCCTGCTTCTGCGTCTGGCCGCTGTTGCGCCAGTAATGGAAGCTCATCTTGAGCGCGATCTCCACCGCCGAGGCGCCATCGGACGCATAAAAGCAATGGCCCAGCACGCCGCCGCTCAGCGCGCCCAGGCGCTCGGACAGTTCCACCACGGGCCGGTGCGTGAAGCCGGCCAGCATGGCGTGTTCCAGCTTGTCGAGCTGGTCTTTCAGCGCCGCGTTGATGCGCGGGTTGGCGTGGCCGAAGAGGTTGACCCACCAGGAGCTGATCGCGTCCAGGTACTCATGCCCCTGAACATCGACCAGCCAGGGACCGCGGCCGTGGCTGACGGGAATCAGCGGCACGGTCTCGTGGTGCTGCATCTGGGTGCAGGGATGCCAGACGCTGCGCAGGCTGCGCGCGACCCAGTCGGAGGAGATGTCTTCGGCTTTCACTTTGATGCAGTTTTCTACAGAGGGGCCCGCATTCTGGCAGGCGAAGGTCTGCTCACATCCTGAAAACGCCGAATTTCGTCTCGGGGATGGGCGCGTTGAGCGCCGCACTCAGACCCAAGGCCAGCACGCGCCGTGTGTCGGCGGGGTCGATGATGCCGTCGTCCCACAAACGGGCCGTGGCGTAGTAGGGGTGGCCCTGGTCTTCGTACTGCTGGCGGATCGGGGCCTTGAAGGCCTCCTCCTCCTGCACGCTCCATTGCCCGCCCTTGCCCTCGATGCCGTCGCGCTTGACGGTGGCCAGCACGCTGGCGGCCTGTTCGCCGCCCATGACGCTGATGCGCGCGTTGGGCCACATCCAGAGGAAACGCGGTCCGAAGGCGCGGCCGCACATGCCGTAGTTGCCGGCGCCAAAAGACCCGCCGATGATGACGGTGAACTTGGGCACCTGGGCGGTGGACACGGCCGTGACCATCTTGGCGCCGTTGCGCGCGATACCCTCGTTCTCGTACTTGCGGCCGACCATGAAGCCCGTGATGTTCTGCAGGAAGACCAGGGGGATCTTGCGCTGGCAGCAGAGTTCGATGAAGTGCGCGCCCTTGAGCGCGGACTCGCTGAACAGGATGCCGTTGTTGGCGATGATGCCCACGGACAAACCCTCGATGCGCGCGAAACCCGTCACCAGCGTTTGCCCATAGCGCGCCTTGAACTCGTCGAACTCCGAGCCGTCGACGATGCGCGCGATGATCTCGCGCACGTCGAAGGGCTTGCGCGTGTCGGTCGGGATCACGCCGTAAAGCTCTTCGGCCGGGTAACGCGGCGGACGGGGCTCGCTCACGGCCGGCGGCGGGACCTTGCCGATGTTGAGGTTTTTCACCGAGGCGCGCGCCAGCGCCAGCGCGTGCAGGTCGTTCTGGGCCAGGTGATCGGCCACACCCGAGAGGCGCGTGTGCACGTCGCCGCCGCCCAGGTCCTCGGCGCTCACCACCTCACCCGTAGCAGCTTTCACCAGCGGCGGCCCGCCCAGGAAGATGGTGCCCTGGTCCTTGACGATGATGGCCTCGTCGCTCATGGCCGGCACATAGGCGCCGCCGGCCGTGCAGGAGCCCATGACCACGGCGATCTGCGCCAGGCCCTGGGCGCTCATGTTGGCCTGGTTGTAGAAGATGCGGCCGAAATGATCGCGGTCCGGAAACACCTCGTCCTGGTTGGGCAGGTTGGCGCCGCCGGAGTCCACCAGGTAGATGCAGGGCAGGCGGTTCTGCTGCGCGATCTCCTGCGCGCGCAGATGCTTCTTGACCGTCATGGGGTAATAGGTGCCGCCCTTCACGGTGGCGTCGTTGCAGACGATCATGCAGTCCACGCCGCTGACCCGGCCGATGCCGGCGATCAGGCCGGCGCAGGGCGCATCGCCCTTGTACATGTTGTAGGCCGCCAGCGGCGACAGCTCCAGGAAAGGCGTGCCGGGATCGAGCAGGCGTTGCACCCGCTCGCGCGGCAGCAGCTTGCCGCGGGCCGTGTGCTTGGCGCGTGCCGCCTCACCGCCGCCCTGGGCGACTTTTTCCACCTGGGCTTGCAGGTCGTCCACCACGGCGCGCATGGCGTTCGCGTTGGCCTGGAAGTCGGCCGAACGGGCGTTGAGCTGGGTTTCCAGAAGGGGCATGAAGGTGCTTTCTGAGGGCGACGGGGCCGGTCAGGCGGGCGCCCGTCTGATTGACGTTTACGTAAACGTCAATTGTGGCAGATTCGGGGCGCCCCTCTCCCCGGCCGGGCAGCGGACGCACCACGGCGGTGCACCGGTGCCGGCATGGCGCTTGCTAACCATAACAGGTCAGCATCGAAAAAACACCGCCATGTCCGTCCATCCCGCCCGCATCCGCCGCACCAGCCTGCTCAGCACGGGCGAGCTGGACCGGGCCCGCGTGCTCGACACCCTGGTCAACAACCTGGACGGCATGGCCTACCGCTGCCTGCACGACGCCAGCTGGCGCATGATCTTCGTCAGCCAGGGCTGCCTGGGCCTGACGGGCTACGCTCCGGCCGAACTGGTGCAGGACGCGGCCATCAGCTGGGAAGACATCACCCACCCGCTGGACCGCATCCGCGTGCGTTCGCAGATCGACACCGCGGTGCGAAGCGGCCAGCGCTTCACGGTGGAATACCGCATCACCACCCAGGCCGGGCAGATCAAGTGGGTGCACGAGCGCGGCATCGCCGTGCCCGATGAGCAGGGCGTTCTGGTGATCGAAGGGTTCGTCGAGGACGTGACCGCGCAGCGCGAGATGGCCCTGGCCCAGAAGGAGGCCGAGCTGCGCTACCGCAACATCTTCGAACACGCCTCCGAAGGCATCTTCCAGACCTCGATCGACGGCCGTTACCTGGCGGCCAACCCGGCCCTGGCCCGGCTCTACGGCTACGCCAGCCCCACGGCGCTGATGGCCGGCCTGGACGACATCGGTCGCCAGCTTTATGTGCGGGGCAGCCAGCGCGAACGTTTCCAGCAGCTCCTGGCCCAGCAGGGTGAGGTGCTCAACTTCGAGTCCGAGGTCTATCGCCAGGACGGCACCCGCATCTGGATCTCCGAGAACGCCCACGCCGTGCGCAACACCGACGGACTCACCCTCTACTACGAGGGCACGGTGCAGGACATCTCGGAACGCAAGCGCTACCAGGAGGAGCTGGAGCGCCAGGCCAACCACGACATGCTCACCGGCCTGCCCAACCGCATCCTGCTGGCCGACCGCGTGGAACAGGGCATCGCGCGCGCGGCGCGCCTGGGGTATTTTCTCACCGTGGTCTTCATCGACCTGGACAACTTCAAGTTCATCAACGACAGCCTGGGACACGACGCGGGTGACGAGCTGCTCAAGGAAATCGCCAGCCGCCTGCGCCACTGCGTGCGCTCCTCCGACACCGTGGCACGCCTGGGCGGGGACGAATTCGTGCTGCTGCTCGGTGACCACTTCCGCGCCAGCACCGTGATCTCGCAGCTGCGCCGTGTGGTGGCCGAGATCGGCCGCCCCGTCATGCTCTCGGGGCGCGAGTTCCATGTGGGTGCCAGCCTGGGCGTGGCCATGTACCCGGCGGACGGCGAAGACCCGGCCAACCTGCTCAAGCACGCCGACACCGCCATGTACGCCGCTAAAAACCGCGGCCGCAACAACTTCCAGTTCTTCACCAGCGAACTCAACCGCGTGGCCGACGAACGGCTCAACCTGGAGGCGGCGCTGCGCCAGGCCATCGAGCGCGATGAGTTCGAGGTGCACTACCAGCCCAAGGTGGACCACCGCCGCCGCATCGTCGGCGTGGAAGCCCTGGCCCGCTGGACCCACCCCGAGTACGGCCCCATCAGCCCGGACCGCTTCATTCCCATCGCCGAGGAAACCGGGCTCATCATGCCGCTGACCACGGCCATCCTGCGGCGTGCCTTCGCCGCCGCGCGCGGCTGGAACCAGCGCCTGCCCTCGCCCCTGCGCGTGGCCGTGAATCTTTCACCGCGGCTCTTCCTCAGCGGCGACATCGTGGCCCACGTGGCCGGCCTGCTGCAGGAAGCCCAGCTGACGCCCGCCCTGGTGGAGCTGGAGATCACCGAAACCGTCTTCATGGGCGACAGCGACCACATCGTCGCCACCCTGGGCCATTTCAAGGCCCTGGGCGTGTTGCTGGCCATGGACGACTTCGGCACCGGTTACTCCGCGCTCAGTTATCTGCGCCGTTTCCCGCTGGACATCATCAAGATCGACCGCTCCCTGGTCACCGGCATCGAACACGAGGAAGAGGTGGCCATGATCGCGCGCGCCGTGATCTCCCTGGGCCAGAGCCTGCGCAAGACCGTGGTGGCCGAGGGCGTGGAGAACCAGGCGCAGTTCGACTTCCTGCGCTACCAGGGCTGCCACGAATTCCAGGGTTATCTGCTGTCGCGCCCCCTGCCTCAGGCGGCCATGACACGCCTGCTCGAAGGCAGCGGCGTGATACCGGCCCCGGCGCGACCAAGCTCGGGTTTTACGCCTTTGGCTTAAGCCAGCAGCGCGGGCAGCTGCGCCATGTCGCTGAACACTGCGGCCACCCCGGCCCGCAGGAAAGGTTCAGCCTCGCCCTGCGGCACATAGGCCAGCACCGTGGCGCCGGCGGCCAGCCCGGCGGCGGTGCCGATCAGCGTGTCCTCCACCACGGCGCAGCGCTGCGGCGGCGCCGACAGTGCGGCCGCAGCGGCCAGATAAACATCCGGGTGCGGCTTGGAACGCGGCATCTCGTGACCGCTGAAGATGCGGCCCTCGAAATAGCCGTGCAGGCCCACCTTGCGCAGCTGCAGCTCCACCTTGTGGCGGTCCGCCCCCGAGGCGCAGGCGATGCGCGCGTCCAGCCGTTCGTGGACTTCATGCACGGCGGCCTGTGCGTTGGTCACGATGCGCAGCTCACTCTCCAGCGCGGCGTTGCGGCGTTCACGGAATTCGGTCAGCCAGGCTTCCGTCAGCGGCCGGCCGGTCTCACGTTCGATGCGCTCACGCTCGTCGCGCACCATCTTGCCGATGAAGATGCGCATGCACTCAGCCTCGGTCAGATGCCAGCCGCGCTCGGCCAGCATGTCGCGCAGCACCCCGTTCACGATGGGTTCGGAATCGACCAGCACCCCGTCGCAATCGAACAGCACGGCATCGAATCTCACAACCAGTCTCCCTCCACGTAATACCAGCGGCCCTCTTCACGCACGAAGCGGCTGCGTTCGTGCAGGCGCACGGCGCGGCCGCTCCTGTCACGCTGGCGCGCGACAAACTCCACCTCGGCGCGAGCTTCATCGACCACTTTGAAATCCCGCACCTCCAGCCCCAGCCACTTCACGCCGGGATCGAAACTGATCTTCGAGGGTCGTTTGCTCTCGTGCCAGGTGGCCAGCAGGTAGTCGGCACGCTCCAGCACAAAGGCGCTGTAACGAGAACGCATCAGGGCTTCGGCGTCCGGCGCAGGCCGGCCGGGGAAATCCTCCACGCAAGGGCCGCAGCACCGCGCATAAGGCAGGGACCGGCCGCAGGGGCAGTCACTCACGCCTCAGCCACCCTTCTTCGCCTTGCGCTCTTCCAGCGTCTCGGTCGGCCCGCCCAGCCTGACCCACTCGGCGTAGCCACCCTCGATGTGCGAGACATTCGTCATGCCCATGTCCTGCAGGGTCTTGGCGGCCAGCGCGCTGCGCCAGCCGGCACCGCAGAACAGGATGAAGTGCTTGCTCTCGTCGGCCCACATGGGCTTGTGGTAGGGCGATTCGGGGTCCACCCAGAACTCCAGCATGCAGCGCGGCGCGTGCACGCTGCCGGAGACGGTTCCTTCCTTGAGTTCGCGCACATCGCGGATGTCGACGATCTGCACCTTCGGGTCGTCCAGCATGGCCAGCACCTCGGGAACGGTGCGGGTCTGGACCTCGACCATGGCCTCGTCGACGAGGGCGCGGAATCCTTTGGTGATGGGCATGGTGTGTTTCTTTCGCAAGCCTGGACAGGCCCCTATTTTCCACCCATCCAGCCCCAACCACCGGCCGCCCACTAAGGCCATCGCCTTAGGCTCAACGGATCGCAAGCATCCTGTCCAGGTGCTCCAGGTCGTTGATGACCGCCCACTCAGTGGCGCCGGCCGCGCGCGTGCGCTTCTCCCATGCCGCGAGGCGGTCCAGGTAGCGGCGCGGGTCGGTATTGTCGGTGTTCAGCTTGGTGACGTTGACCGCCATCACCCGGATCCCTCTCAAATGGATGGGAAAGTCGCGCACCGTTCCCTTGCCAAGCTCTTCCTGCATGTCGGAAAAGATGATGACCGTCTTGTTGCCGGCGTTGGTCTCGTTCAGGTATTCGGCGGCCTGGATCAAGCCCCCCGTGATGTCGGTATAGGCGCTGGCCTTGACGTCTTTTGTGAACTCCTCGATTTTTTGATTGAAGGCACGCTTCTGTAGATTGGCCTGCGAAGGGCGATGATCGAATGTGGCCTTGGCCACGATGTCCTTTTCGCTGAAGCTTTTGCTCTGGACCTTGGCCACGGCCAGGGAGTCGCCGGGATTCAGATTGGCCAGCAGGTAATTGATGATCTTGCGGGCCTTGTCGACTTCCTGCGCGTAGGTTCCCGACGTGTCGATCAGCAGATAGACGCCACGGCTGTGGGCGCGGCTGTCGGCACAACCGTTCAATGCCGCGGCCAGCAGCGCCAAGCTCGGCAGCAGCCAATACTCGCGTCGTTTCATCATGCGTTCCCCGCTTCGGCGGCAGCCGTCTTGCTGGTCAGCCCCTCGCGCAGCGCCGTACCCCAGCGCTCCAACAGCAGGGGCAGCACGATGGCGACGTCGTAGACATTGATCAGGATGCGTCCCAGCCGATAGAGGATCATGGCCATGAAGCGCATGACAAAGCCGGTGAGCCGCATCGACATGACCAGCAGCACCCCCACCACCGTGCGCAGCGACACAATCATCACTTCCAGGGGAATGGCCACGAAAGCCAGCACAAACGGCAGCACGAAACCCATCACCATCTGTCCCACCATGGGAATGTGGGTCAACCAGCTGTCGGTGGCCGGCGGCGGTGATGTCGCCAGATCGTGCAGCATCGCCGCCTTGTCGGCGATGAGCATGTCGCGCATGAGGGCCAGGGACGACTCGATGCAGGCCAGTATCAGCAGCAGAATGAACGCGGCCCACATGACGCGCCGCCGCAGCTGGTCGTTCATGCTGGCAATCGTGGGGAACAGATGGGTGATGCGCAAGGCTTCAAGCAAGAATACCCCCATCGACGCCTCCATCAGAACGATTACCAATGCGGCCACGTCGGAGGCGCGCAGGCTGTTGGTGATGTAGTCGCCCGCGCCAACCATTTCGGACATGGGCAGGGCGATCAGCTTGAAGTTGATGAACGCGCCGCCAGCGGCAATCAACATGATCAGGGAGGAAATGCCCAGCTGCACAAAGGCCGAAACAGCCAGCGCGTGCTCGCTCTTGTCCGTCTTGGCCCGCATCTCTTCGTACCGTGTCATGTGCGCATCGATGGACTTTGCATTGCTTTCGAGGCTGATCATGTTGACGTCAAGATTTTTCACGGTCTTGTCGACCGAACGCCACACCGGCATCAAACCCTTCAAAATTTTGTGCCGCCCTTCGTACGAGCGACGGTACTCACCGATGGTTCTGTCGTGCACCTTCTGCACCGACTTGTGCAGGTCTTCCAGAATTTTCTTGGCGATATCACCGTTGGATTTCAGGTTGGCCACGCTGGACAAGGCCTCCACCCATTCCGGCGACGGCGGCGGAACCTCCCCGCATTTGAGGTAGTCCTCCTCGATGCGGGTCAGCTCATCCATCATCTTTCTTTGCAGCGCCGGGTATTCGCCTAGCTCCTTGCGCACCATGTCGCTGACGCGCTCGAACTCCCGCTCGATCTGCGCCATCACCTCGGCCTGTCCATGCCCCAACAAGACCGCGCGGTTACGCAGGCGCAGGCTCTCGGCGGTCTTCTGCAGCCAATGCGCCGCAAAGCGCATCGCATGGGCCGCAAGGTGGCACACTGCCAGGATGATGTTGTGCGCCGGCGCCCTTGCCGCATAGAGAAACAGGGTTGCCAGGACGAAAAGCGCCAGCACGGACAAGGCGACTCTGTCGGGCCAGAACAACCACGCGGAGAAATCACTCATTTAGCACTCCTTTATTGCGGATCGGGAGAAGGGGACTGGCGCCGCACGCTCGGCGTCCCGCCCCGACCCGCACCATCAACGCCTGCGGATCTGCAGCACCCGGCCACGCTCGGCACCGTCATCACCGTTGATGGCGGCAAAGGGAACGCCTCTTGCCAAGGGCTTTTCAGCCTAACATGGGCACGACGAGCCAAGACGTAACGAACAGCCTTGAGTGTTTCTGTTTGTAGGAGCAATCGGAACTATTTCAGCCCCTATGAGCCGAGGCACGTCAACACCGCGGCGGTGGCGGCATGCATGGTGGGATGACCAACAAGGCGCCCGCCGCTCACAGCGCCCGCTGGATCAGTATTTTCTGCACGTCGCTGGTGCCTTCGTAGATCTGGCAGACACGCACATCGCGGTAGATGCGCTCGACGGGGAAATCCTTCACATAACCGTAGCCGCCCAGGGTCTGGATGGCGGCGCTGCAGACCTGCTCGGCCATCTCGCTCGCAAAGAGCTTGGCCATGGCGGCTTCCTTGAGGCAGGGACGACCGGCGTCGCGCAGGGTGGCGGCGTGCCAGGTCAGCTGGCGCGCCGCCTCGATTTTCGTGGCGCACTCGGCCAGGCGGAAACCCACCGCCTGGTGGTTGAAGATGGGCTGACCAAAACTCTCGCGCTCCTTGGCGTACTGGATCGCCACCTCCAGCGCGCTGCGCGCCATGCCTATGCTTTGCGAGGCGATGCCGATGCGCCCGCCCTCCAGCCCGCCGAGCGCTATTCGGTAGCCCTCGCCCTCGGCGCCGATCAGGTTCTCGGCCGGGATGCGGCAGTTCTCGAAATTGATCTGCGCGGTGTCGCTGCTGTGCTGGCCGAGTTTCTCTTCCAGGCGGGCCACCACATAACCGGGCGCATCGGTGGGCACGAGGAAAGCGCTCATACCCTTCTTGCCCACGCCCTTGTCGGTCACGGCGATCACGATGGCCACCTGCCCGTGCTTGCCGCTGGTGATGAACTGCTTGACGCCATTGAGCACATAAGCGTCGCCATCGCGCTGGGCCGTGGTGCGCAGGCCCGAGGCGTCCGAACCCACGTGCGGCTCGGTCAGGCAGAAGGCGCCCAGCATCTCGCCGCGCGCCAGCGGCGCCAGCCACTTGGCTTTTTGCTGTGCGTTGCCGTGCTTCATGAGGATGGCGTTGACCGGGCAATTGGTCACGCTGATGGCCGTGCTGGTGCCGCCGTCGCCCGCCGCGATCTCTTCCAGCACCAGCGAGAGGCTCAGGTAATCCAGCCCCGCGCCGCCCAGTTCCTCGGGCACGCAGATGCCGTAAGCCCCCAGCGCGGCCAGGCCGCGATGCATATCCTTGGGGAAGTGGTGCTCACTGTCCCAGCGCGCGGCGTGCGGCCAGATCTCGGCACGCGCGAAGTCGCGCACCGCATCGCGGATCATTTCCTGGTCGGGGGTCAGCAGCATGGCAGGCCGGCTTCCAATTGACGTTGACGTAAACGTCAATTATGCCGGCCCGCGCCGGCAAGCCCACTCATGGCCACTCAGAGCCGGAAGGTGCCCACCAGCTGGTTCAGGTGCTGGGCCTGTTCACGCAGGCTCATGGCCGCGGCGGTGGACTCTTCCACCAGCGCCGCGTTCTGCTGCGTGGCCTGGTCCAGATTGGTCACGGCCTCACCGATCTGCGCCACGCCCTGGCTCTGCTCGGCGCTGGCCGCGCTGATCTCGCCCATGATGTCCGTCACGCGCCGGATGCTGGCCACCACCTCGTTCATGGTCGCACCGGCCTGGTCCACCAGGGTGGTGCCCTGGCCCACGCGTTCCACGCTGTCGTTGATCAGGGTCTTGATTTCCTTGGCGGCCTCGGCCGAACGTCCGGCCAGGCTGCGCACCTCGCTGGCCACCACGGCAAAACCGCGGCCCTGCTCGCCGGCCCGCGCGGCCTCCACCGCGGCGTTGAGCGCCAGGATATTGGTCTGGAAGGCGATGCCGTCGATCACGCTGATGATGTCGGCGATCTTCCTGGAGCTGTCGTTGATGCCCTTCATGGTGTCCACCACCTGGGCCACCACCTCGCCACCCTGCACGGCCACAGCGCTCGCGCTCTGGGCCAGCTGGTTGGCCTGGCGCGCGTTGTCGGCGTTCTGC
>JAGWTL010000408.1 GCA_028869035.1 Burkholderiales bacterium
CCAGCTGCTGCAGCCCGCCCTGCGCCGGCCACAGCACCAGCAGCACGCCGCCAAAGGCCAGCAGCAGGCGCAGCAGCGCCGCCGGGCTGGGGCGCTCGCCCAGGAAGCGCCAGGCCAGCAGCACGGCCCAGGCCGGCATCAGGTAAAACAGCAGCACCACGCGCACCACGTCGCCCTCGGACACGGCCCAGTTGAAGGCGGCGTTCGTCAGCCCCGCGCACACGGCCAGCAGCCACAGCCCGGGCGTGCGCAGCAGCGCGGCCAGGGCGGCCGGGCGCAGCAGCAAGAGGGCGACCGAGACCAGGCTGTACATCAACGCCGTGGCCCACAGCGGGTGCAGGCCGGCGGCCTGCAGGGTGCGAAACGGCCACCACGACAGGCCCCACAAGAAGGCGTTGCAAACGAGGGCGGCAATGGGCAAAAAATGGGGCATAAAACGGCCTGATTAGCGACATATCTCAGAGCACCGGGAACGCTCGTGCATGGCCGAGTCTCGAACCAGAGCAGAGACACCGGCCCATCGGCCAAGGAGCGCGCCATGTCCATGAACGCCATCCAATTCCAGCACGGTCTATCGCTGCCCGAGTTCCTTGAGCGCTACGGCAGCGAGCAGCAATGCGAAGCGGCCCTGGTGGCCGCCCGCTGGCCCCATGGCTGGCAATGCACGCACTGCGGCTGCAAGCGCTGCTTTCTCACCCGCAATGGCCAGAGCCGCCAGTTGTGGGAGTGCTTCCTGTGCGGCTACCAGTCTTCGAGCATCGTAGGCACGGTGATGGAGCACACCAAGCTGCCCCTGCGACTGTGGTTCCTGGCCATGTACCTGCTCACCGAGCACAAGAACGCCCTCAGCGCCCTGGCGCTGTCGCGCCAGCTGGGCATCTCCTACAAGAGCGCCTGGCTACTCAAGCACAAGCTGATGCAGACCATGGCACAGCGCGATGCGCGCTATCGGCTGCGCGGCAGGGTGGAAATCGACGATGCCTACCTCGGTGGCGAGCGCGAAGGACACATCCATGGCGGGCGCAAGGCGGCCAACAAGAGCGCCTTCGTGGCGGCGGTGCAAACCCGCTCGGATGGGCGGCCCCTGTACATGCGCCTGACGCCGGTGGCGGACTTCACCAAGGAGGAGATGGCGCAGTGGGCCAAGCGCCACCTGGCGCCGGGCTGCCATGTCGTGAGCGATGGCACCCCAGCCTTTGCCCAGGTTCGCGTGGCCCAGGCCAGCCACGAGCGCTATGTGACGGGCGGAGGACGCGAAGGCGCCAGAACGCCGCAGCTGCACTGGGTCAACACCGTGCTGGGCAACCTCAAGACCAGCATGGCTGGGACGTACCACTCGTTTGATCACGCCAAATATGCGGCCCGCTATCTGGCCGAGTTTTGCTACCGTTTCAACCGCCGCTTCAACCTCAGGGCTATGCTGCCCGGCTTGCTCAGAGCCGTGGCTGCTACCGGACCGCTGTCATTGAAGGTGTTACGCGCATCTGAGGTACGTACCTAATCAGGTGAATTTACTGGTTGCGCGCCAGGGTGGATTTGCCGAACAGGCTTTCGAGCAGATCCACCGCCAGCAGCGCCGTCTGGTTGCGCACGTCGAGCGCCGGGTTGAGCTCGACCACGTCGATCGAGCCCAGGGCGGCGCAGTCGGCCAGCATCTCCATGCACAGCTGCATTTCGCGGTAATTGGGCCCGCCGCGCACCGGCGTGCCGACCCCGGGGGCGATGTCGGGGTCGATGCAGTCCAGATCCAGGCTCAGGTGCAGGTGGGTGTGCGCATCCACCCCGGCGAGCGCCTGCGCCATGACGGCGCGCATCCCCAGCTCGTCGATGCTGCGCATGTCGAACACCGTGATGCCGCGCTCCTGCAGGTACTGGCGCTCGCCCGCATCGACGCTGCGCAGGCCGATCTGGCACAGCTGCGCCGGCTGCAGCACCGGGCAGCCTACCAGGCTGTGCAGGTGTGGTGGGCCGTCGCCCAGCAGGCAGGCCACCGGCATCCCGTGCAGGTTGCCGCTGGGGCTGGTGTGTGGGCGGTTGGCGTCGGC
>JAGWTL010000409.1 GCA_028869035.1 Burkholderiales bacterium
ACGGGTGGTTCGGGCGGGCAGGCCGCCGAGCGGCCCACCCGCGAGCGCCTGGCGGCGAGCCGGCGGCACAAGGAAGAGGCCATGTCGCCGCGTATGCTGCGGCTCGTGCTGGAGGAGCTCAGGGCCACCATCGACCCGCGTATCAGCGAGGTCGAGGGCGGGCGGCGCGCCCAGGTGCTGATCGAACGTTATGCAACGGCCACGGTGGCGCGGCGGCGCGACATGTGGCTGCTGATGAGCGAGATGTTCACGGCCGATGCCGAAAAGGTCAAAAGTGCGCAGGCCAAGTTTGCTGCCGCCGTGGGGACTCCCGACGAGGCTGCGGCCGAGGTGCAGTACCGCCGGGCCACGGTCTCGCCGCGCCGGCGGCTCCTGCAGCGCTTCAGCGTGCTGCCCGAGGGCATCCGTTTCCTGGTGGACCTGCGCGCCGAAATGCAGTCCTATCTGAAAAAAGACAGGCGGCTGCAGGCCCTGGACGTGGAGATGGAGTACATGTTCTCCACCTGGTTCGACGTGGGTTTCCTCGAGTTGCGCCGCATCAGCTGGGATTCGCCGGCCTCCCTGGTCGAGAAGCTGATCAAGTACGAGGCGGTGCACGACATCCGCAGCTGGGCCGACGTCAAGAACCGGCTCGACTCCGACCGCCGCTGCTACGGCTTTTTCCATCCGCGCCTGCCCGGAGAGCCGCTTATCTTTGTCGAGGTTGCGCTGATCGATCACATGGCCGATAGCATCACCCCGCTGCTCGACGAGCAGGCCGCAGCCTCCGACCTGGGCAAGGCCACGACGGCGATCTTCTATTCCATCAGCAACACGCAGTCCGGTCTGCGTGGCGTGAGCTTCGGGGATTCGCTGATCAAGCGGGTGGTGGAGACGCTGAGTGAGGAATTCCCCCGTCTCAGGCATTTCGCCACCCTGTCGCCGATCCCCGGCCTGCGGTCCTGGCTGACCCAGCACGCGGTCCGCATGCTGGAGTTGACCCCCGAAAAAGAACGGGATGAACTGGGGCGGGCCGTGGGTTTCGAGCCCCCGGCCGCGACCCACGTGTTGCAGGCCCTGGACCAGGTGGAGTCGCTGGACGCGAAGTCTGCACTGCGGCGCTGGCTGCTGCACTGCGCCGCCCATTATCTGGGGCGCGAGATGGTCGAGGGCAAACCCGCCGACCCGGTGGCGCGTTTCCACCTGGGCAATGGCGCCCGCGTCGAGCGGCTGAACTGGATGGGCGACCCTTCCCCCAAGGGGCTCAAGCAGTCCTTCGGCCTGATGGTCAACTACCTCTACGATCTCAAGCGCCTGGACCGCCAGCGGGCCCAGCTGGCTGAGGGCAAAATAGCCATTGCGGCCTCGATTGAGGATCTTCAGTTCTGAACCAGGTCCGTTTTCACTACAACCAAAGGAGACAAGCATGACCACCCCATTTTCTTTCCGCAGCACCCGACGCGATGTCCTGCGACTGGCCGCCGCCGGTCTGGCTACCGGCCCCCTGATGGGACAGGCGCAGTCGGGCTGGCCGACCAAGCCGGTCACCATGATCGTGCCCTTTCCCGCAGGTGGGGGTACCGATGCGTTTGCCCGTCCCCTGTCGGCCTCTTTTTCCCGGTTGACCGGCAAGCAGCTCATCATCGACAACCGTGGTGGCGCCGGCGGCACGCTGGGCGCTAGCATCGCGGCCAAGGCCCAGCCCGACGGTTACACCCTGTTCATGGGCGCAGTGCACCACGCCATCGCCCCTTCGATGTACCCCAAGCTGGACTACGACCTCGAGAAGGATTTCGCGCCGCTGGCCCTGGTGGCCACGGTGCCGCAGGTGCTGGTGGTCAATCCCAAGAAGATCACCGAGAACGATTTCAAGTCCTTCCTCGATATGGTGCGCAAGAACCCGGGTCGCCTGAACTACGGTTCGGCCGGCAGCGGCACTTCGCACCACCTGGCGGGCGAGTTGTTCAAGCAGCAGACCAACACCTTCATCACCCACATCCCCTACCGTGGCGCTGGCCCGGCCCTGCAGGACCTGATCGCCGGCAACGTGGACATGATGTTCGA
>JAGWTL010000080.1 GCA_028869035.1 Burkholderiales bacterium
GACAGGTTCTTCATGAACATGATCTGGTTGACCATCACCTGATCAGCCGGCATGGCCCAGTAGTTGTGGAAGATCACACCGGTGGCGATGGTGAACACGGCCATCACCAGAGCCACGATACGCGTCTGGAAACCGGCGATCAGGGCCAGCGCGCCGCCGAACTCGACGATGACGGCAATCGCCGCACCCAGCTCAGGCAGCGGCAACCCTTTGGAGGCGATGTAACCGGCCGTGCCGGCAAAGCCGCCAATCTTGCCGAAACCGGCAATCAGGAACAGCAGCGCCAGCAGGATGCGGGCAATCAGGGCCAGGGGGTTTTGGTATTGCTGAAACATGGGTACTCCTTGAAAGGTTGTAGGGAATCTGAAACTCAGGCACTCAGGTCAAAGACCAGCACTTCGGCGTTTTTGCCTGCTCTCAACGCCAATTGCTTCTCCTGGTCGATCAGGGCCGCATCCCCGGCGGCCAGGGGCTGGCCATTGACTTCCAGTTCGCCCCGAACCAGGTGCACATAGCTCTTGCGCGCGGGGTCCAGCGGCAGTGTGGCAGATTCGTCGCCATCGAACAAACCGGCGTACAGCCGCGCGTCGGCATGCAGCAACACCGAGCCGTCAGCGCCGTCAGGCGAGGCCACCAGGCGCAGCGCACCGCGTTTTTCGGGCGTGGCAAAGGTTTTCTGTTCGTAGCTGGCCGGGATGCCTGTCACATTGGGCTGGATCCAGATCTGGAAGAAGTGCGTGGTGTCCTTCGGCGCGTGGTTGTACTCGCTGTGCATCACGCCGTTGCCGGCGCTCATGCGCTGCACATCACCGGGCGGGATGGCACGGCCGTTGCCCATATTGTCCTTGTGCGCGAGTTCACCCGAAAGCACGTAGCTGATGATCTCCATGTCGCGGTGCCCGTGCGTGCCGAAGCCGGTGCCCGGGGCGATACGGTCCTCGTTGATCACGCGCAGATTGCCCCAACCCATGTGCTGGGGATCGTAATAGCCGGCAAAGGAAAAACTGTGGAAGGACTTGAGCCAGCCGTGATCGGCGTAGCCGCGGTCCTGTGATTTGCGGAGAGTCAGCATGGTGTGCGCTCCTGGTTCAAGAAACTGTTCACGATGGGGTGAACTTTAGACGCCGCCTGCGGTTTTGCAGTCCATGTGCTTTGATGGCATCATTCAAATGATTTGAAATAAAATAGCCCCAGCATGCAAACCGCCCGCGATGTCCTGACCCCCGACGCGCTCGCCATGCTGCAGGCCATCGAAGGCGCCGGCAGCTTTGCCGCCGCCGCGCGTCAACTGGGCGTGGTGCCCAGCGCCCTCACCTACCGCGTGCGCCAGATCGAGGACGCGCTGGACGTGCTGCTCTATGACCGCAGCTCGCGCCAGGCCAGGCTCACCGCCGCCGGCGCCGAGCTGCTGCGCGAAGGCCAGCGCCTGCTGACCGAGATCGACGCCGTGGCCAACCGGGTCAAACGCGTGGCCACGGGCTGGGAATCGCAGTTCACGGTGGCGCTGGACGGCATCGTCAACCGCACCACGGTGATGGAGCTGTGCGAAAGTTTTTTCCAGCTGCAGTCGCCCACACGCCTGAAGCTGCGCGAGGAAACCCTTTCGGGCACGCTGGAGGCGCTGACCGCCGGCCAGGCCGACCTGGCCCTCGGCGTGGCCCTGGAGCCCACCACCAGCGCCGGCGTGCATGGCAAGGCCATGGGCATGGTGACCTTCATCTACGTCGTGGCGCCGCACCACCCGCTGGCCGCCGCGCCCGAACCCCTGGGCGACGAACTGCTGCTGCGGCATCGCGCGGTGGCGGTGGCCGATTCCGTGCAACGCGGCGGCGGCGTGACCATCGGCCTGCTGGCCGGGCAGGACGTCTTCACCGTGGCCAGCATGCAGGCCAAGCTCGACGCCCAGCTGCGCGGCCTGGGCGGCGGCTTCGTGCCCGAATGCCTGGCGCGCCCGCACCTCGAGGCCGGCCGCCTGGTGGTGAAAAAGACCGAGCGCCCGCCGCGCGTCATACGGGTGAGCTACGCCTGGCGCGGCGGCAGCAAGAGCAGCCAGGGCCGTGCCCTGCAATGGTGGCTCAAGCAGCTGGAAAGTCCTGCGACCCGAAGCGCATTGCTGGGTCCGGTACAGTGGAAGTGACGCTGCCAAGAAAACCAGACACACAAGAACGGAGACTGCTGACATGAAATCCGCGCAACACTACGCCGTCATCGGCGCCGGCATGGCCGGCGTGGCCTGCGCCCGCACCCTGGTGCAGGCCGGCCACAAGGTCACGCTGTTCGAGAAAAGCCGCGGTGCGGGCGGCCGCATGGCCACGCGCGACACCGAGTTCGGCAGCTTCGACCACGGCACCCAGTACTTCACGGTGCGCAACCCCCTGTTCGCCCGCGCGCTGGAAACCGTGCCCGGCCTGTGCCGGCCCTGGAGCGCCAACGCCGTGCGCGTGCTCGACCCCCTGGGCCGTGTCGTGGCCGCCCCGCTGCCGACACGCGAGCAGCACTGGGTGGCCGCCCCCGGCATGAATGCGCTGGTGCGCCGCTGGGCCCAGCCCCTGCTGGACGCCGGCGCCGTGGAGCTGCAGACCCGCGTGGTCAAGATCGAGCGTGATGCGCTCAACGAGCGCCGCTGGCAACTGCAGACCGAAGGCCTGGACGACAGCCGCCATGTGCACTCCGGCTTCGACGGCGTGCTGCTGGCCATGCCCAGCGTGCAGGCCCACGAACTGCTGCGGCATTCGAAGCAGGCGCCGACCCTGGCCGAGCGCATCGCGGGCGTCCAGGTCGCCCCCTGCTGGACGCTGATGGTGGCCTTTCCGCAGGCCATGCAACCCGGCATGTCCGCACTCGGGCCCCAGTGGAATGCGGCGCGCAGCACGCACCACCGCATCGCCTGGCTGGCGCGTGAATCGAGCAAACCGCAGCGCGGCCCGGTTGAACGCTGGACCGTGCAGGCCAGCCCGGCCTGGTCGCAGGAGCACCTCAACGACGACGCCGATCGCGTGCAGTCCAAGCTGCTCAAGGCCTTTGCCGAAGTGACCGGCATCCGCGCCGAACCCAGCTACGCCACCGTGCACCGCTGGCACTACGCGCAGACCCTCGAAGCGCTGAACCAGAGCCATCTGTGGGAGCCGGCCTCGCGCATCGGCGTCTGCGGCGACTGGTGCCTGGGTCACCGCGTCGAGGATGCTTTCATCTCCGGACTGGAACTGGCGCTGAAAGTCTGCTGAATCCGTTCGGACCGAGCCTGTCGAAGTCCCGCCGCAGATCGGCTGAGCGTTTCGCCCCGTCGACAAGCCCAGGACAGGCCAAGCTCAACGCGAACGGATGCATGCCGTCATGCCTCTTTTGCACACCGTGACTGAGTACATCGGCCGCTTCGCGCCCTCACCCACCGGCCCGCTGCACGCCGGTTCGCTGGTGGCGGCGCTGGCGAGCTGGCTCGATGCGCGCGCCCACGGCGGGCGCTGGCTGGTGCGCATCGAGGATGTGGACCTGCCGCGCTGCATCCCCGGGGCCGACCTGACCATGCTGCGGCAGCTTGCCGACTGCGGGCTGCACCCCGACGAACCACCGACCTGCCAGTCGCAACGCAGCGCGCTTTATCAGCAAACCCTCGACAACCTGGCCACACGCGGCCTGGCCTATCCCTGCGCCTGTTCACGCAGGGACATCGAGAACGAACTGTCGCGCCTGGGGCGTGAGAAGCCCCGCCACGGCGAGCGGGTCTACCCCGGCAGCTGCCGTCACGGCCTGCAGGGCAGGCCGGCGCGAGCCTGGCGCCTGCGTGTGAACGCCGGCGCCCTGCCCTGGACCGACCGCCGACTGGGCCCGCAGGCGCAGGACGTGGAAACCGAGGTGGGCGATTTCGTGCTCAAGCGCGCCGACGGCTGCTTTGCCTACCAGCTGGCCGTGGTGGTGGACGATGGGGCCCAGGGCATCACGCACATCGTGCGCGGCGCAGACCTGAGCGACAACACCGCACGGCAGATCCTGCTGCAAGGCGCCCTGGGCCTGCCCACCCCGGCTTACCTGCACACCGCGCTGGTGCTGGGCGCGAACGGCGAGAAACTCAGCAAGCAGAACGGTGCGCAGGCGCTGGACACGCGGAACCCGCTGGCCGCGCTGAACGCGGCTGGCGCCGTGCTGGGCCTGCGGGTGACGGGCGCCAGTGTGGACGACTGGCTGGCTGCCGCGACGGCGCAATGGGCCGCCACCTGGGGACCGCCGGGAAGAGCCTGATCACGGTCTCGCAGGGGTCGCGTTGGGGTGCAATCGGGATGAGTTGGCCGCCAAGATCACGCCGCATGGGCTCAAGCCCATGCAAGGGATTTGGTGGACAAATCGCCCGATTTCGCCCCAACCCGAAGGGCAAGCACCTTGCCGGGCGGTCTGCGGCGTTGCAAACGCCTCGCCGGGCATGGGGCCCATCTTCGTTTTGCGCCTTGCATCCCATCCCGGCAAGATGCTTGCGCGGCCCCTGGGAGACCGTGATCAGGCTCTAAAATCGGTCCGTGACCGATACCCCCAAGCCCCCCGAACAGGACGCAGCCGCGTCAACCCCGCCCAAAGACCGGCGCCGCCTGCCGCCGCCCGGCGTCGATTTCCCCAAGACCATCAAGAGTTTCGTCAAACGCGCCGGCCGCACCACCACGGGTCAGGCCAAGGCCTTCGAGCTCTATGGCCCGCGTTTTGTGTTGCCCTACACGGCCGCGCCGCTGGACCGCCTGGCTGCTTTCGGCGCCGAGGCCGCAAACCGCCCGCTGGTCCTGGAGATCGGCTTCGGCATGGGCGACGCCACGGCGCACATCGCCGATCTGATGCGCGAGAAGAACTTCCTGGGCTGCGAGGTGCACGAACCCGGCGTCGGCGCCCTGCTCAAGCACATCGGCGAACGTGAACTCACCAACCTGCGCATCCTGCAGCACGATGCCGTCGAGGTGCTGGACCACATGCTGCCCGAGCAGAGCCTGGACGGCGTGCACATCTTTTTCCCCGACCCCTGGCACAAGACCAAGCACCACAAGCGCCGCCTCTTGCAGGCGCCCCTGGTGGCCAAGCTGGCCGCGCGCCTCAAACCCGGGGGCTACCTGCACTGCGCCACCGACTGGGAACCCTATGCCCGGCAGATGCTGGAAGTGCTGGGCGCCGAGCCGCTGCTGAAGAACAGCGCCGAGGCTTATGCCCCCAAGCCCGAATACCGCCCCCTGACCAAGTTCGAGAAACGCGGCCTGCGCCTGGGCCACGGCGTCTGGGATCTGGTTTTCACACGCATCTGATCCGTCATGAGCCGCCCGCCGCATCGCCACAAGCCGCCGATGCGCGACGGTGTCAGCGCCAGTTGCGTGGCCCTGCCACACGGTCCCTGGCTGCGGCTGATCGACTTCCTGGCCGAACGCCTGCCTGCCGTCAGCAGCGTGCAATGGATGCAGCGCATGGCCCAGGGTTGCGTACTCGATGAGCAAGGTACCCCGTTGCGGCCCGGCGCGCCCTTCCATCCCGGCACCCGCGTCTATTACTACCGCGAACTCGAAACCGAGCCCCTCATCCCCTTCGAGGAAGCCATCCTCTACCAGGACGCGCACCTGCTGGTCGCCGACAAGCCGCACTTCCTGCCCGTCACGCCCACCGGCCGTTACGTGCAGCAGACCCTGCTGGTGCGCCTCAAACGCCGCACCGGCATCGAGACCCTGAGCCCCATCCACCGCATCGACCGCGAGACCGCCGGCCTGGTGGTGTTCAGCGTGCGCGCGCAGGACCGCGGCGCCTACCAGGCCCTGTTTCGCGAGCAGCGCGTGGAAAAGGTCTATGAGGCCATCGCCCCCTTGCGGGCTGACCTGCCGCTGCCCCCCGTGTACCGCAGCCGTATCGTGGAAGATGAGTTTTTCTTTCGCCAGCGTGAGCTGGCCGGCGAGCCCAACAGCGAAACCCGTATCGAGCTGATCGAGCCCCTGGGTGCGTGGGCGCGCTACCGCCTGTACCCGCGCAGCGGCAAGACGCATCAATTGCGGGTGCACATGAACGCGCTGGGCCGCCCCATCATGGGCGATCTGTTCTACCCGGAGGTCGTGCATGGCCCGGGCCCTATCGAGCACGATTTTGGCCGCCCCCTGCAACTGCTGGCGCGTGGCATCGCCTTCACCGACCCGGTCACCGGGCAGGCGCGCCACTTCGAAAGCCAACGCAAACTGACAAGCAGCTGACCACAGGCTGACTCGCGTTTGCCCTCTAGAATCCACGCGCAGACGATGTGGCATATGGCGTGACTGCGCCCTGTCACTCGTTCAACTTTGCGGGCCGGACACCGGACGCATGCCCATCCACAGATCCAGGAGCAAAAATATGGTTTGGCAACAGGCATACAACCCCATGGGCAATATGGCCCTGTCCACCCTGCTGGCGGCGGTGCCGGTGGTGGTGATGCTGGTCGGTCTGGGCTTCCTGCACCTCAAGGCGCACATCGCCGCCGCCGCAGGTCTGGCCAGCGCTTTGATCATCGCGGTCTTCGTGTTTGGCATGCCGGGCGAGATGGCCGGCAAGGCCGCCATCCTGGGCGGCCTCACGGGCCTGCTGCCGATCGGCTGGATCGTGCTCAACATCATCTTCCTGCACCAGCTCACCGAACAGAACGGCAGCTTCAAGGTGTTGCAGGATTCGATCGCCGGCATCACCGAAGACCGCCGCCTGCAACTGCTGCTGATCGCCTTCGCCTTCGGCGCCTTCTTCGAGGGCGCGGCCGGCTTCGGCACACCGGTGGCCGTGACAGCGGCCATCCTGATCGGTCTGGGCTTCTCGCCTTTGGCCGCCTCGGGCCTGAGCCTGATCGCCAACACCGCACCCGTGGCCTACGGCGCGCTGGGCACCCCGGTCATCACGCTGGCCAAGGTGCACGGCTACGACGTGATGGCCGTGTCGGCCATGATCGGCCGCCAGTTGCCCTTCTTCTCGCTGCTGGTGCCGTTCTGGCTGATCTGGGCCTTCGCCGGCTGGCGCGGCATGAAGCAGATCTGGCCCGCCATCCTGGTCACGGGCGTGAGCTTCGCCATCCCGCAGTTCCTGGTGTCCAACTACATGGGCCCCGAGCTGGTCGACGTGATCGCCGCCCTGTGCTCCATGAGCGCGCTGGTGCTGTTCCTGCGTGTCTGGAAGCCCTCCGAGATCTGGACCTCGGTCTCGCTCAAGGGGCATGAAAAAGACGGTGGGGCAGGCCACACCGCGCAGCCACCGGCCAAACACGACCGCGCCACCGTGATCAAGGCCTGGACCCCTTGGGTCATCCTGACGGTCTTCGTCTTCATCTGGGGTCTGCCGGTCGTCAAGAACTTCCTCAACACTCTCTTCAGCCCCAAGTTCGCCATCGAAGGCCTGCACAAGCTGATCGAAAAGATGCCGCCGGTGGTACCCACCCCGACAACCGAAGGTGCCGAATACGTGCTCAACCTGCTCTCGGCCACCGGCTCCGGCATCCTGCTGGCGGCCGTGGTGGGCGGTCTGACCATGGGTTACGGCATCCCGGCCCTGCTCAAGGCCTACGGCAAGACCATCTGGCTGGTGAAGTACTCGCTGATCACCATCGTGCTGATGCTGGCCCTGGGCACGCTGACGCGCTACTCCGGCCTGGACACCACGCTGGGCCTCGCCTTCGCGGCCACCGGCGTGTTCTATCCTTTCTTCGGCACGCTGATGGGCTGGCTGGGCGTGGCGCTCACGGGCTCCGACACGGCCTCCAACGTGCTCTTCGGCGGCATGCAGAAAGTGGCCTCCGAACAGCTGGGGCTGTCCCCCAACCTGATGGGCGCGGCCAACAGCTCGGGCGGCGTGATGGGCAAGATGATCGACGCGCAGTCCATCGTGGTGGCCTCCACCGCCACGCGCTGGTTCAACCACGAAGGCGACATCCTGCGCTATGTGTTCTTCCACTCCATCGCGCTGGCCTGCCTGGTCGGCATCCTGGTGACGCTGCAGGCCTACGTCTACCCCTTCACGCTCATGGTCGTGCGCTGAACGGCTCCCCATGAACCGGACAAGACCGCCTCGGCGGTCTTTTTTGTTGCCACGGTCGCCGCAAAGCAACAGCCCAAGGAAAGCCAAGGCGAACCGGCGCGCGGACGATACGCCTTGAAACACTGGCTTCGCTCATCCTGCGATACTCACGTCGTCACAAACCACCGCCAGGCATCCCATGAAAAAAGTCCTTCCCCTGCTGGCCCTCGCCACGCTGCTGGCCCAGACCGCCCAGGCTGGTAACCTCTCCTCGCTCGGCACGCTGACGCAGGCCGAGTTACGCACGGCCTCCGAAGACCTCGGCGCGGCCTTGAGCTACAAGCCGCTGCTGCCGACCGAAGACCAGGGCATCACCGGCTTCGACATCGGCGTGGCCGTCACCGGCACCGACGTCTCGCGCAGCGCCGCCGCCCTCTCCAAGGCGGGCGCCAGCCTCGGTTCCCTGGACACCCTGCTGACCACCCGGCTGAATCTGCACAAGGGCCTGCCCCTGGGCTTTGATATCGGCGCCTTCGTCGCCAGCGTTCCGTCCCTGGGCACCACCGTGACCGGGGGCGAACTGCGCTACGCGCTGCTCAAAGGCGGCGTGGCCACGCCCGCCATCGGCGTGCGCGGGGCCCTGACCCGCATGAGCGGCTCCGATCAGCTGGCACTGAGCACGCGCAGCCTGGACGTCTCCATCTCCAAGGGCTTCGCCATGCTCACGCCTTATGTCGGAGCAGGCCAGGTCTGGGTCAACAGCTCGCCCAATGCCGGCAGCCTGGCCGGGGAGAGCTTCAACCAGGGCAAGCTCTTCGCCGGCGCCAGCATGAGCCTGGGCCTGCTCAACCTGACCTTCGAAGGCGACAAGACCGGGAACACCACCTCCTGGGGTGTGAAGCTGGGCCTGCGCTGGTAATCGCCCAAGAGCCTGTTCACGGTCTCAGCCATAGGGCCATCATTTTTTCTGATCGCCCACTACGTAAAAACCTAGGACGGCTGGCCGGCCCCGCTTCCTATACTCCCGGATTGCATCTGCCCGCCGGCGGCGGGCCCCGTACTCTCGAGGAGATTTCATGAAATTCAAGACGCTCGCACTCGCCCTGGGTGCATTGCTAGTCACGGCCCCAGTCATGGCCCAGAGCAGCTGGCCGACCAAACCCCTCACCATGGTGGTGGGCTTCGCTCCCGGCGGCGCCACCGACGCCGTGGCCCGCATCATCGCCAAGCACCTGGGCGACGAGCTCAAGCAGAACGTGGTGGTGGACAACAAGGCCGGCGCCGGCGGCAACATCGCCACCGATTTCGTGGCGCGCGCCGAGGCCGACGGCCACACCCTGCTGCTGGGCAGCGTGGGTTCGCTCACCGTCGCCCCGCACATGAACGCCAAGCTGCCCTACAAGCCGCTGCAGGACTTCGCTCCGGTCACGATGGCCGTGGTCTTCTCCAACGTGCTGGTGGTCAGACCCGACCTGCCGGTGAAAAACCTCGCCGACTTCGTGAAGCTGGCCAAAGCCCAGCCCGGCAAGCTGACCTATGCCTCGCCCGGCATCGGCGGCGCCGGCCACCTGGCGGGCGAGTTGCTCAAGATCAAGGCCGACATCGATATCACCCACATCGCCTACAAGGGCGGCGGCCCGGCCATGCTGGGCCTGCTTGGCGGCGAGGTCGATTCCTTCATGGCCACACCACCCACGGCCGGCCCGCACATCAAGACCGGCAAGGTGCGCGCCCTGGCCACCACCGGCCTCAAGCGTGACCCGCTGATGCCCGACGTTCCCACGGTGGCCGAGCAGGGCTACCCCGGCTTCGACACGCTCAACTGGTACGCCTATGTGGTGCCGGCCAAGACGCCCAAAGCCGTGGTGACCCGCCTCAACCAGGTGCTGGTCAAGATCCTGAAGGACCCCGTGGTCGTGAAGGAACTTGAACTCAAGGGCCTGTCGCCCAGCCCCGGCACCCCGGCCGAACTCGCCGCCTATATGCAGCGCGAGCACGACACCTGGGGCATGGTGGTCAAGAAAGCCGACATCAAGCCCGAGTAGGCATCTCACACCAGGCTGCGTGGCTTGCAAGCCCGCCCCGCTGGCGAGTTCGTCGACGGGCACCGGCCTGCCCAGCGGCTAACCCTCGAACAGGTGGCAGCCGTAGGTGCGCCGGGTCATCAACTGTGCCCCGGTCTCCACGCCTTCGGCCACCACGGTGACGGACCAGGGAGCCGGCAATGCGCCGGCACTCGCCCCTCACTCAGATTGATCAGAAGCTTTCCCAGTCCCCGGCATCGCCGTCTTTAGCCTTGACCGGTACGGCGGAAGATGCAGCCGGCGCCGACAGGGCCGGCTTGCGCACCGCCGCGCCGGGAACGGACTTGGCGGCCGGAGCGCGCCGCGGGGCCATCACCGGCGCTGCAGCCTGCACCCCATGGGCGAGCTTGAAGACCGCCACCGCCTGCACCAGGTCCTGGGCCTGACTCTTGAGGCTGCTGGCCGCTGCGGCCATCTCCTCCACCA
>JAGWTL010000081.1 GCA_028869035.1 Burkholderiales bacterium
AACACCCCCAGGCTGCGCGCACTGCGTGTCGCTACGCCACCCCCCTTGCAGGGGGCAACGCCAGTGGCCCGGCAGAGCCGGTTCCACGGCGTTCCCCGGTTTGGTCATTTGGTGCGCCGCGGCGCCGGTTTCTGTTTTGAGAGTGAAAAGAGAAATGAACGTCACACTGGAAAAAACCTTCCCCATGCCCGGCTCGGCGCAGACGGCCTGGACGCTGCTGCAGGACATCGAGGGCGTGGCCAGCTGCATGCCCGGCGCGCGCATCACCGAGCGCACCGACGATCAGCACTACAAGGGCACGGTGGCAGTGAAGTTCGGGCCGGCCAGCATGTCGTTTCGCGGCGAGGTGGAGGTCAAGGCCATCGACGCGGCCAGCCGCACCCTGCGCCTGATCGGCAAGGGGACGGACTCCACCGGCAGCTCGGGCGCGTCCATGGACCTGACGGCGCGCATCGAGACGGTGAGCGACACGGCCTGCAACCTCGTCGGCAACAGCGAGGTGTCGATGAGCGGCAAGGCCGCCGCCTTTGGCGGGCGCATGATGAACTCGGTGGCCGACCAGGTGCTCAAGCAGTTTGCCGACAACTTTGCTTCCAAGGTGCAGGCCCTGCAGTCGAGCGGGCCCGGCGGGCCGTCCGCAGCAGGGGGCCCGGCGGGCGCTGCGTCCACGCCCCCGGCGCAGCCGTCGCAGTTGAATGCCCTGGCCCTGGCCTGGGCCGTGATCAAGGACTGGTTCAAGTCGCTGTTCTCGGCGAAAAGAGCATGAGTCCTGGGCGTACGCAGGAACTGGCTGCCTGGCAGCAGGACCTGGCACGCGCCGGCTACATCGCCGAACCGGGCCTGGTGGCGGCGCTGATGCTGATGCAGGACCTGGAGCGGCCCCTGCTGCTCGAAGGCGACGCCGGCGTCGGCAAGACCGAGGTGGCCAAGGTGCTGGCGACCCTGCGCCACACGCGCCTGATCCGCCTGCAGTGTTACGAGGGCCTGGACGCCCACGCGGCCATGTACGAATGGAACTACCAGCGCCAGCTGCTGGCCATCAAGCTGCTCGAACACGACGACAGAGGTATTGCCCAGAAAGAGCAGGACATCTTTTCCGAGCGCTACCTGCTCAAGCGTCCGCTGCTGGAGGCCATCAGCTGCGAACAGCCGCCGGTGCTGCTGATCGACGAGGTGGACCGTGCCGACGAGGCCTTCGAGGCCTATCTGCTGGAGCTGCTCTCGGACTTCCAGCTTTCCATCCCCGAGCTGGGCACGGTGCGCGCCATCAGCCGGCCCCTGGTGGTGATCACCTCCAACGGCACCCGCGAGCTGTCGGACGCCCTGCGCCGGCGCTGCCTCTACCAGTACATCGACTACCCGGACTACGACAAGGAACTCGCCATCGTGCACGCGAAAGCGCCCGGGGTGCCGGCGGCGCTTGCCGCACAGGTGGTGGCCTTCGTGCAGAGCGTGCGCCGCATGGAGCTGCAGAAGAAGCCGGGCATCGCCGAGACGCTGGACTGGGCCGCCGCCCTGCTGCGGCTGGACATCACGGTGGTCGAGAAGGACGGCGCCGAGCGCATCCTGCAGACCCTGGGCGCCCTGATCAAGACGCGCGATGACCGCGTGGCCTTCACGCGCGAGGTCGTCGCCCGGCTGGCGGCCGCATGCTGAGCGCCGAAGCGTCGGCGCTGGAGGCGCGGGCCAGCACCCGCCTGGCGGGCTTTCCCGGTTTTCTGCGCGCCAATGGTTTTGCGGTGGGCGGGGGTGACGGCGTCGAAGTGCTGCGCACGGCCGAACGCGTGGGCCTGCTGGACCCGGACCTGCTGCGCTGGAGCCTGCGGGCGCTGCTGTGCGGTCGGGCCGAGGAGTGGCGGCGTTTCGACACGCTGTTCGATGCCTGGTTCCTGCCCGCCAACAAGTGGCAACGCCCGGAGCGGCGCGACAGTGGTTTTCTCAGCGGCCACCAGCCGCAGGGCCCGGCGAGCGACCGCGCGCCCACCGACGACAGCGAGGATATCCGGCCGCGCCAGACCGCCAGCCGGCAGGAGGTGCTGAATTCGACCGATTTCCGCGCGCTGACCGAACGCGAGCATGCGCTGGACATCGAGGCGCTGATGCGGCAGTTCGCCCGCCAGTTGAAGCACATCCGCCTGCGCCGCGAGGCCCGCGCGCGCCACGGCCGCCGCCTGGACCTGCCCGCCACCATCAGGCGCAGCGTGGCCAGCGGCGGCACGCCTTTTCACCTGCAGTGGAAAGACCGCCGGCGCGTGCGTCCGCGCCTGGTGCTGCTGATCGACGTGAGCCGCTCCATGGTGCTCTACAGCTTTTTCTACCTGCGGCTGGCGCGTGCGCTCAGTGCTGAGTTGAACGACGTGCACAGCTTCATCTTCCACACGCGCGTGACCGGGGTGTCACAGGCGCTGCACGACCCCGACCCCTGGCGTGCGCAGGAGCGGCTGCACCTGCTGGCGCAGGGCTGGGCCGGCGGCACGCGCATCGGCGAGAGCCTGGCGCAGTTCAACCGCGAGCATGCCGCGCGCATCGTGAATTCCCGTACCGCTGTCATCATCCTCAGCGACGGCTACGATACGGGGGAGCCGGCGGCGCTATCGGGTGCCCTGGCGCAGCTGCGGCGCCGGGCGCGGCGGGTGGTCTGGCTCAATCCCCTGGTCAAGCAGCCGGGTTATGCGCCCGTCAGCCAGGGCATGTTGGCCGCCTTGCCGCACCTGGATCTGCTGGCGCCGGCCGGCGACCTGGCCAGCCTCAAGGCGGTGTTGCCCCGGCTGATCGAGGCACTGGGATGAGCGGCGGCGTGATCGCGCCTTATTGAAGGAGTTCGGGTATGGGATGCATGTTCAAAGCCAACGGCCTCTACAGCCGCATGACGGTGGGCGCCGTCTTGCTGGCCGCGGGCGCCGGCTCGCGCCTGGGGGGCAAACCGAAGTCGCTGCTCGAACTCGGGGGCGTGCCGCTGATCATGCGGCAGCTGGTGGCCCTGTCGGGTGCCGGTGTCGATGAGGTCGTCGTCGTGCTGGGCCACCATGCCCAGGCCATCGAAGCCGCCATCCGGCACCTGCCCATCACGCTGGTGCACAACCCCGCGCCCGACGAGGGCCAGGCGTCGTCGGTGCGCATCGGGCTGCAGGCCCTGTCGCCCCGCATCGACGCCGTGATGGTGGCGCTGGCCGACCAGCCCCTGATCACCGCGCAGGACATCACCGCCCTGATCAGTGCCTACCGCAAACGCGGCGACAAGGCCATGGTGGTGCCGCGCGTGAGCGCAGCGGACGGCAGCAGCGCACCCGGCAACCCGGTGATGTTCGATGCCGCGCTGTGCGAGCAGTGGCTGGCCGGCAGTGCCGACCTCACCTGCCGCAACTGGCGCGAGCAGCACCCCGAAAGCGTGCACTGGTTCGAGACCGACAACCGTCACTACCGCGTCGATATCGACACACCCGACGACCTGGAGCGCTTCGCCGCCAGTACCGGCCACACTCTCACATGGCCACAGGCGTTTTCCAGCGTCCCTCACTCGGCGGCCTGATTTTCTGATGCACTGCCAAACGGGTGGCAGTCACGGTCAACCGCATCAGTGACTGCGGCTGCGTTCCTGCTGCAGTTCATGGCAGGGTAGCAGCATCGACGATGTCACGGTTTGCAGCGTCACGTGGGCAATGCCGAAGTGTTCCCTCAGCCCATCGCTGGCCTCGCGCAGGAAGTCATCGCCCGGGTGGCCCTGGGGCATCACCAGGTGGGCGGTGAGCGCCACGTGCGTGGTGCTCATGGCCCAGACGTGCAGGTCGTCCACGCGCGCCACGCCGGGGCGTGCGGCCAGCCAGGCCTGCACGGCCGGCAGGTCGACATGCGCGGGTACGCCATCGAAGAGCAGGTGCAGGGACTGGCGCAGCAGGCCCCAGGTGCCGGCCACGATGACAGCAGCGATGACCAGGCTGATGACCGGGTCCAGCCAGGCCCAGCCTTGCCAGAGGTAGAGCGCACCGGCTATGACCACGCCCAGCGAGACCAGGGCGTCGGCCGCCATGTGCAGGAAGGCGCCACGCACGTTCAGGTCGTGCTTGCCGCCGCGCAGGAAGAGCAGTGCTGTGGCGGTGTTGACGGCGATGCCGATGGCGGCCACGGTGATGATGGTCCAGCCTTGCGTGGGCTCGGGCGAGCCCAGGCGTAGCAGCGCTTCCCAGCCCAGCGAACCCATGGCCACCAGCAGCAGCACGGCGTTGGCGAAGGCGGCGAGGATGGAGGCACGCTGCCAGCCGTAGGTGTGGCGCGCATCGGGGCGCAGGCGCGCTGCCAGGCCGGCCACCCAGGCCAGCAGCAGGCCTGCCACGTCGCTCAGGTTGTGGCCGGCATCGGCCAGCAGGGCCAGGGAGTTGACTTGCCAGCCATACCAGGCCTCCACGGCGACGAAGCCGGTGTTGAGGACGATACCGATGAGAAAGGCGCGGTTGAAATCGGCCGGGGCGGGGTGGTGATGCCCGGTGTGGCCATGGGCATGATCGTGCTCATGCCCGTCGCGGGAGTGGTCGTGGGAATGCGCGTGGGGCATGCCTGCCAGTATGCCCGTGCCCAAGCGCCCCGACGGCGCTCGGGGACGTTTCAGAACGTGGAGGCCAGTGCCTGGCGTGTGCTCAGCAGGGAGGAGTTGGGATCCACCGCGTGCATCAGCAGTGAAGGCAGCTTGGGCCACTGGACAGGGCGCTGCAGGTGGGTGACGCCGGCGAGCGTGTCGGGGCCGTCGACCTGGACCACGGTCTTGCCCGCCAGCATGGGGGTCTTGGCGGCCCAGGCCATGACCTTCTTGTCGGCCCCGTCGATCAGGATGACGTCGGCCGAGTCGGCGGCTTCGGAGCGGGTCAATTCAAGTCGCAGCGGGCGGCGCTGCGACAGGGACACGATGCCCTGGATCAATTCGCGCTCGGCCGGCGAAAAGCCGTAAACCAGCACACGCAGGGTGCTTTGCAGTGGCGCAGGCCGGGACACCGGTGCTGCGGTGTGTTCAGGCTCAGATTCTGGGCCGATGGGCAGGATGATCATGGCTTTCCCCCTGAAATGGTTTGTACGAAGCTGAGGCTCTCTTGCGGAGCTTGTGTTGCGTGGTCTGTGCTTGGATTCTTGATCGCCTGTGCGCGATCTCCTAGGGACAAGTTCACGGAAGAGAGGGGTGCTTGCTGCAACGCATTAAATCGTGGGGCATCACGTGCATTAGTTCACGCTGCGGCCCGCGGTGAGTGACCCGGCCATGTGCCATGGCCTGCATTACCATCGTGGCATGAGCGCAGCGAGCCTCTCTTCCACCCCCGTCCCCCTGCGCCAGGATGCCAGTCTGATTGGGCTGATCAGCCTGGCCCACCTCATGAGCCATTTCAGCCAGCTGTTGCTGCCGCCGCTGTTCCCCTGGCTGAAAGGCGCCTTTAACGTCAGCTACGCCGAGCTGGGTTTCCTCATGACGATCTTCTTCGTGGTCTCCTGCACGGTACAGGCCTTGTCGGGCTTCTGGGTGGACCGCTATGGTCCGCGCCCCGTGCTGTATGCGGGCCTGAGCCTGCTCTCGCTGGCAGCCTTCGGTTTTGCACTGAGCGCCAGTTACGCGATGCTCATAGGCTTTGCCGTGGTGGCAGGTTTGGGCAACGGCGTGTTCCACCCGGTGGACTACACACTGATCAACCGCAAGGTCAGCGCGCCGCGCCTGGGCCACGCCTACAGCGTGCACGGCATCAGTGGCAACCTGGGCTGGGCCGTGGCGCCGGCCCTGCTGGTGCCCCTGGCCCTGCTGTATTCCTGGCGCGTGTCCCTGGCTGCGGCCGGGGTTCTGGTGCTGGCCGTGCTTGTGCTGTGCTGGTTCCAGGGGCGCCGCCTGGCCCTGGCGCCGAGCGCGCCGGCCCACGCGGCGGCGGACGAAGCCGGCGTCGGCAAGCTGGACTTCCTGCGCATCCCCGCGGTGTGGATGTGTTTTGCCTTCTTCTTTGTCTTCGCCGTGGCGCTTAGCGTGGTGCAGGCCTTCGCGCCCGAGGCCGCGCGCCAGCTGCACGGCGTGCCCCTGACCCTGGTGGCGGTGTGCCTCACAGCCTATATGGTGGCCAGCGCCAGCGGCATGCTGGTGGGCGGTTTCCTGGCCACCGACCCGGCGCGCAGCGAGCGCGTGGTGGGCGGCGGTTTTGCGGTGGCGGCGGCCATCTCCCTGCTGCTGGGTCTGGCCAGCCTGCCGCCCCTGGCCGTGCCTGTGCTGTTTGCGCTCATGGGTTTTGCGGCCGGTTTTGCCGGCCCTTCGCGTGACCTGCTGATCAAGCGCTCCACGCCCGAGAACGCCAGCGGCCGTGTCTACGGCGTGGTGTATTCGGGGCTGGACATAGGTCAGGCCATCTCGCCGCTGATCTTCGGGGTGCTGATGGACCAGCAGGCCTGGCGCACGCTCTTCGTGGGCCTGGCGCTGGTGCAACTCACGCTGGTGATCACGGCCTTCCGCGTGCGGCGCACGCGCCGCACCGTCCTGGCCTCAGCCTAGACCACGCTGCGGTGGCGGGCGATGCAGGTGTCGAGCACCTCGTCGCCACTGCGTTTCCACCAGTCGATTTCGGAGAAGATCTCGACCTCGCTGTAGCCCGCGTAGCCGGCCTGTTCGACCCAGCCACGGAGTTTGCGCAGCTCGATCACGCCGTCACCCATCATGCCGCGGTCGCTCAGCAGATCGCGCGTCCGGCGCGCGCGTACCCGAGCGATGCCGTCGTGCACCTTGGCGCGTGCGCGGCCCAGTTCCTTGTAGGCGGGCCGACCCGCCAGCGCCCCGGGCAGGCCGACGGTCGCGACCTGATCGCGCCAGGGGCTGAGGCGCGGATGCCGCGCTCCGCGCACTGTTCGATGATGCGCGACAGCGGCGCCTCGATGAAATCCACACCCCGCTTCTTGAGGCGTGCAGCCAGGGTTTCGTGTGCATCGGGTGTGCCGGTGGAGCAGTCGATGATGTGCCGCACGCCGGGGACGGGCAGCAGCCCGTCTGCGCCCTCCACCACGCCCAGCACCACGCAGCCAGCCGCAGCAGCCACGCCGGCCAGCGTGGCGGCGGCCTGTACGCCCTGGGCGGCCAGGGCCTCACGCGCTTCGGCGCGCAGGTCGTAGCCGGCGACATGAAAGCCGGCGGCCATGAGGCGCTGCGCCAGCGTGCTGTCGAACGTACACGGATAATCGTCCCGGACAGCGACACCTCTCCAAGCGCCACACGGGAAAGAGACATGAGACTACAAGCAGCGGGACACCTGATCGTGCAATGCCTGATCGAGCAGGGCGTTAAACATGCCTTCGGCGTACCGGGTGAAAGTTTTCTGGCCGTGCTCGACGGCTTTCACGCCTACCGCGAGCAGATCCAGTTCGTCATCAACCGGCAGGAGGGCGGGGCCGCCTTCATGGCCGAGGCCCACGGCAAGCTCACGGGCCGCCCGGGTGTGTGTTTCGTCACCCGCGGGCCCGGCGCCACCAACGCCTCCATCGGCGTGCACACCGCCTTCCAGGATTCCACGCCCATGGTGCTCTTCGTCGGCGATGTGGCCAGCGACATGCGCGACCGCGAGGCTTTCCAGGAGGTCAATTACGAATCCTTCTTCGGCCCCAGCACCAAGGGCTTCGCCAAGCGCGTGGAGCGCATCGACGACGCGCGCCGCATCCCCGAGTACATTGCGCGCGCCTTCGCCACCGCCATGAACGGCCGCCCCGGCCCGGTGGTGCTGGTCCTGCCCGAGGACATGTTGGTGCAGATGGTGGATGTGGCGCCCTTGCCGCGCGTGGAGGCGGTGCAGGCCTGGAGCGATCCGGGTTCCCTGCGCAGCTTGCGCGAGATGTTGCTGGCCGCGCAGCGCCCCCTGGTGGTGGCCGGCGGCGGCGGCTGGACACCGCAGGCCGCGCAGGCCTTGCAGCGTTTTGCCGAGAACTGGAAGCTGCCCGTGAGCAACGCTTTCCGTTTCCAGGACACCTTTGACAACCAGCACCCGCAGTACGCGGGCGACATGGGCATCGCGCCCAACCCCAGGCTTGCCCAGCGCATCCGCGAGAGCGACCTCGTCCTCGCCATCGGCCCGCGCCTGGGCGAGATGACCACCGGCGGCTACACCCTGCTCGAGGTGCCCAGACCTAAGCAGAAGCTGGTGCACATCCACAGCAGCGCCGAGGAACTCAACCGCGTCTACCAGGCGGATCTGGCCATCCACGCCACCATGAACGCCGCCGCGCGTTCGCTGGAGGTGCTGACCGCACCGCCCAGCCTGCCCTGGGAAGCGTGGACCCAGGCCGCCAACGCCGACTACCTGGCGAACCTGCAGCCGCAGCCCCTGCCCGGTGAGATCGACATGCCGGCCATCGTGGCCCTGGTGCAGAAGCACCTGCCGGCCGACACGGCGGTGACCAACGGCGCGGGCAATTTTGCGAGCTGGGTGCACCGTTTCTGGCGCTACCGCGGCCTGGCCCATGGGGACAAGACCCAGCTGGCGCCGACCAGCGGCGCCATGGGCTACGGTGTGCCCGCCGGCATCGCCGTGGCCATCACCCAGGGGCGCATGGCCTTCACGATCGCCGGTGACGGAGATTTCCTCATGAACGGGCAGGAGCTGGCCACCGCCGTGCAGCATGGCGCCAAGACGCTCATCGTGCTGCTCAACAACGGCATGTACGGCACCATCCGCATGCACCAGGAGCGCGAGTTCCCGCAGCACGTCAGCGGCTCGCAGCTGCAGAACCCCGATTTTGTGGCCCTGGCGCGCGCCTATGGCTACGCCGGCACACGCGTCACGCGCACCGCCGAATTCGAGGCGGAGCTGAAGGCCGCCGTGGCCCGCCCCGAGGGCACCTTGATCGAGATCATGCTGGACCCCGAGGTCATCACCACACGCGGCACCCTGGGCGCCATCACGCAGGCGGCGCTGGCGCGGCAGAAGAAATGAGCGCGGGAGTGGTCCGCGGCGCGTGCCGCGAGCGGGCATAAAAAAGCCGGCTTTGCAGCCGGCTTTTTCGTCAACGGGGTGAACCGTTTACTTGAGGTGCTTGCCGATCAGGGCGGCCATTTCGAACATCGAGACTTGCGCCTTGCCGAAGATGGCCTTCAGCTTGTCGTCAGCGTTGATGTTGCGCTTGTTGACCTTGTCTTGCAGGCCGTTCTTCTTGATGTAAGCCCACAGCTTGCTCACGACTTCCGTACGCGGCAGGCCGGCGGAACCCACCACGGCGGCCAGGGCCGGGCTGGGGGTCAGGGGCTTCATGAAGGCGGCGTTCGGGGTGCGCTTCTTGGCCGGAGCCTTTTTCTTCGCAGCCTTTTTGGCCGGAGCCTTCTTGGCAGCGGCCTTCTTCGCCGGAGCCTTCTTCGCAGCCGGCTTCTTGGCCGGGGCCTTCTTCGCGGCGGCCTTCTTGGCCGGAGCTTTCTTCGCTACCGCCTTTTTGGCGGGAGCCTTTTTCGCAGCGGCCTTCTTGGCCGGAGCTTTCTTGGCCGGAGCCTTCTTCTTTGCAGTTGCCATGATTGAATTCCTCTTCTAGAAGTTGATTAATCACCAGAGGGAACTGCTTCCTCTCTGGTATTGCGGATGCTATAGGAGAAAAAACGCAACTCCAAGCGAAAAGTGCGTTTTCTCCCTCTGGGATGTTGTTTTTTTCATCGCGATTTTCGGGCTGCTACGCTCTGCAAATCGCCTTTTTCCCTCTGGAGACGCCTTCCGGAGGGGCTCAACACATGCGGTGACGAGAGGAAACCCATGCACACGCAGACCTGCTGCCACCCCTGTTTCTCCTCTGGAGCGGCCGTTTTTCCGTCTGCGATTGCTCCAGCGCGCGCCGCTGTGACGGCCCTGCGGCGCTGCCGATGCGCTGCGATGGCGGCTCGGTGTGCGCCTGCCGCGGCCTGCGCCGTCGCCTGAAAAAGCCCGGCATGGCGCTTTATCGCCCCCAGGAGCCCGCGAGGGACGCCACTCCATGCCCTGAGCAGCCCGAACTTCATGTCTTCGTCTATGGCACGCTGCGCCGCGGCGAGGCCAACGACATCAACCGCCTGATGCCGGCGCCGCGTTACCTGGGGCAGGCTCGCATCCGCGGCGCGCTTTACGACCTGGGGCCCTATCCCGGTGTGGTCCTGGGTGGCGAGGCCTGGGTGCGGGGTGAGGTCTACGCCATCACCCCCGAACTCGAGAGCGAGCTCGATCGCATCGAAGAGGTGGCGCCGGTGCCCAGTGGTGAATATGCGCGCCGTCATGTTGACGTCGAGGTCGATGGCCAGCCGCTGCTCTGCCTGGTCTACGAAATCGATGCGCGGCGTGTGCAGGGCAGGCCGCGCATCGTCACGGGCGATTGGTTGCGGCGCCGCTGAGCCCGTTTCATGCACCGTTTGGCGTGGCCCGGTGCGAAGCCTTGAAGCACCAGGCTGCGCGCATTTCAAAACAGCCCACTCTTGTTTCATGAT
>JAGWTL010000410.1 GCA_028869035.1 Burkholderiales bacterium
CGCGCGAGCAGTACGAGGCGCTCAAGGCCTTTGGCAACGAGTTCATGCCCATGGCCGTGGCCAAGCTGCAGCACTACAAGGGTGAGCGGCCCATCTTCGACCTGTTCGGCATCGACGAGGAGATCGCCAAGGCCCTGGGCCGGCGTGTGGAGCTCAAGTCGGGTGGTTACCTGATCGTGGACCAGACCGAGGCGTTGACCACAGTCGACGTCAACACCGGCGGTTTTGTCGGCGCGCGCAACTTCGACGACACCATCTTCAAGACCAATCTGGAGGCGGCCGGCGCGATTGCCCGCCAGCTGCGCCTGCGCAACCTGGGTGGCATCGTCATTGCCGACTTCATCGACATGACACGCGAGGACCATCGCGAGGCGGTGCTGACCGAGTTCCGCAAGCAACTGGCGCGGGATCGCGTCAAGACCATGCTGGGCGGTTTCTCGCAGCTGGGTCTGCTGGAGATGACACGCAAGCGCACACGTGAATCGCTGGCCCACATGCTGTGCGAGCCCTGCCCGAGCTGCACGGGCAAGGGCATCGTCAAGACCGCGCGTAGCGTGGCCTACGACATCCTGCGCGAGATCCTGCGCGAAGCGCGCCAGTTCAATCCGCGCGAGTTCCGGGTGGTGGCCGCACCGCAGGTGATCGAACTGCTGCTGGACGAGGAAAGCCAGCACCTGGCGGGGCTCTCCGACTTCATCGGCAAGCCGATCTCCCTGCAGAGCGAAGCCGCCATGTGGCAGGAGCAGTACGACATCGTCCTGCTCTGAGCCGGGGTCTTCGAACCATGCGCATCGCCGTCATCAACCGCGTATTTTCCAGGTCCGCAGGTGGTGCCGAGAGCTATTCGGTGGCCATCACGCAGCAGCTGGCAGCACGGCACGAGGTCCATGTCTTTGCGCAGGAGACCAATCAGCCGGCGGCCGGCGTGACCTACCACCGCGTGTTCTGCCTGGGCCAGAAGCCGCGCTGGGTCAACCAGCTGCTGTTTGCCATCGCCACCTGGTGGCGCACCCGCAAGGGTTTTGATGTGGTGCATTCGCACGAGAACACCTGGCATGGCCAGGTCCAGACCGTGCACGTGCGGCCGCTGCGTCACAACCTGCTGCACGGACGCCGCGGCCTGAGCCGCGTGCTGCGCTGGCTCAAGGTGGTGATCAGCCCGCGCCTGATCACCTACGTCTGGCTGGAGGGGGCAAGGTTCAGGCGCAGGCCCGGCCGGGCCATCGTGGCGACCTCCAGCACGCTCAGGCTCGAATGCGAGCAGGCCTACCCGGCCAGCCGCAAGCGGCTGTCGGTGATCACGCCGGGTACCTATCTGCGGCAGGACACCATCACGCGGACCATGGCGCGCCGGCAGCTCGATCTGCCGCCCGAGGTGCCCCTGCTGCTGTTCGTCGCCAACGACTACAAGCGCAAGGGGCTCGATGCGCTGTTGCAGGCCCTCGTCAAGCTGCCCGCCGAGGTGCACCTGGCCGTGGCCGGGAATCCGGCACCCATTGCCCACTACCGGCAGCAGGCGGAAAAGCTGGGCGTGGCGACCCGGGTGCATTTTCTCGGATCGCAGGATGATCTCGTTCCGGCCTATCGGGCCGCCGACTGTCTTGCCCATCCGACGCTGGAGGACAGCTATGCCATGGTGGTGCTCGAAGCCATGGCGCATGGCCTGCCGGTGGTGGTCAGCGGTCCGGTGCATTGCGGCATCTCGCGCGAGCTGCAGGACGGTCACGAGGCCCTGCTGTTGCACGATCCGCGCGATGCCCAGGCCCTGGCGCGCCTGCTGCGCTCCGTCCTCGATCAGCCCGAGTTGGCCGACCAGCTGCGCCACCATGGCCTGGAGTTTGCACGGGCGCATACCTGGGAAAGTGCCACCCTACAATACGAAGCGCTCTACCAGCAGGCTGCCGCCCTACCCTGATGACTGAACCTACCCGGCAACGCTGGCTCATCCTCGCCCATGCCTTCAACATGGACGGCCGGGCCGCCAGCCAGACCATCACCGACAAGCTCCCGCATCTGCGCCG
>JAGWTL010000411.1 GCA_028869035.1 Burkholderiales bacterium
GGCTGCTCGCGGCGCAAGGCCTTGAGCGCGGGGCGCACGCTCACGTCGACCTTGTCGGCCCACAGCGAAAGTTCGCCGTGCTGCAGGGATTCGTCCTGCTCGTCCCACTTGTAGCCTTGGTCGGGCATGTCGGAGAGCAGCATCTCAAGCACCATCTTCTGGCTCTTGACGGCGCGCTCGCTCTTGCTCTGCACTTCCATGCCGGCGGTGGCGCTGCGGCAGCAGCTGGGGGCCAGGGTGCGCTCACCCTTGACCTCGACCACGCAGGCGCGGCAGTTGCCGTCCGGGCGCATGCCTTCCTTGTAGCAAAGGTGCGGGATCTCCATGCCCATGCGCTTGGCAACGCTCAGGATGGTTTCGCCGCCGTAGGCCTGGGCCTTTTTGCCGTCGAGGGTGAACTCCACGACCTGGGGAGCGAGTTCGTTGAGCTTGGCAGGTGCGTTCATTTATGCGAGCTCCTGGGGAAAATATTTCTGGACTGAGCGGATGGGGTTGGGTGCGGCCTGACCCAGGCCGCAGATGGAGGCGTCGGCCATGACCTGGCACAGGTCTTCCAGCGTCTCGCTGTCCCACTTCCTGGCTTCCATGAGCTTGACCGCCTTGGCCGTGCCCACGCGGCAGGGCGTGCACTGGCCGCAGCTTTCGTCCGCGAAGAAGCGCATCATGTTCACGGCGGCTTCGCGCGCCGTGTCCTTCTGGCTCAGCACGATGACGGCGGCCGAGCCGATGAAGCAGCCATAGGGCTGCAGGGTGTCGAAGTCCAGCGGGATGTCGCCCATGCTGGCCGGCAGGATGCCCCCTGAGGCGCCGCCCGGCAGGTAGGCGTAGAGCTCATGGCCGTCGAGCATGCCGCCGCAATACTGGTCCACCAGTTCGCGGATGGTGATGCCGGCCGGCGCCAGCTTGACGCCCGGGTGCTTGACCCGGCCGCTGACGCTGAAGGAACGCAGGCCCTTGCGGCCGTTGGCGCCGAAGCTGCCGAACCACTGCGGGCCTTTCTGCACGATGTCGCGCACCCAGTAGAGCGTCTCGAAGTTGTGCTCCAGCGTGGGCCGGCCGAAGAGGCCGACCTGGGCGATGTAGGGCGGACGCATGCGGGGTTCGCCACGCTTGCCCTCGATGCTCTCGATCATGGCGGACTCTTCGCCGCAGATGTAGGCGCCGGCGCCGCGGCGCAGCTCGATCAGCGGCAGCGGGCAGGGCGGGTTGGCCTGCAGGGCGGCCAGTTCGGCCTCCAGCAGGGCACGGGCGCCGTGGTATTCGTCACGCAGGTAGATATAACAGGCGCCCACGCCCACGGCGTAGGCGGCCACCAGCAGGCCTTCGAGGAAACGGTGCGGATCACGCTCGAGATAGGTACGGTCCTTGAAGGTGCCGGGTTCGCCTTCGTCGATGTTCACGGCCATCAGCTTGGGCGCGGGCTGGTCGCGCACGATGCGCCACTTGCGGCCGGCCGGGAAACCGGCGCCGCCCAGGCCGCGCAGGCCCGAGTCCTCCATGGCCTTGATGACGGTTTCCACTTCCTGCCGGCCACTGAGCAGGTCGGCCGCCAGCTTGTAGCCACCCTTGGCCTTGTAGGCCTCGTAGCCGACGTAGTCAGGCGAAACCTGCTGCTGGCTCGGTGCGGGGGGAATGGATTTGAGCGCCAGGGCCGCCGGATCGAAGGCGGCCTTGCCGGAGGACTTGGGCTGGGTGCTGATGCCGGACTTCACGGCCTTGGCCACGGATTCGGGCGTGGCGCGCAGCACCGGGTTCTGGTGCACCACGGCCACCGGGGCCTGCTCGCAGCGGCCCACGCAGGGCGCATGGAGCACGCGCACATCACCGCCCAGGGTGGTCTGCAGCTTGCTCATGAGGCTCTGGGCGCCATGCATCTCGCAGCTCAGTCCGTCGCAGACGCGCACGGTCAGGCCGGGGGCCTTGTCCTCGCCCTTGACCACTTCGAAGTGGTGATAGAAGGTGGCCACTTCATAGACCTCGGCCATGGGAATGTTCATTTCCCTGGCCAGCGCCACCAGGT
>JAGWTL010000082.1 GCA_028869035.1 Burkholderiales bacterium
GCCGACAAGCAGCGCCTGCTGGGTTTCCTGCAGGCCAGCCACGGCACGGCCACGGCCGAGCGCAAGAAGATCACCCTGACCAAGAAGTCGACCAGCGAGATCAAACAGGCCGACGCCAGCGGCAAGGCCCGTACCATCCAGGTCGAGGTACGCAAGAAGCGCACTTTTGTGCGTCGTGAGGATGGCAGCGATGTGGCCGAGGGTGGCGCGGTCGAGCCGGTTGAGGAAGCCCCGGTGGCAATTCCGCCGGCTCCCGCCGTTGACAACGCCGAACTCGTGCGCCGCGAGGAAGAAGCGCGCCGTCAGGCCGAGCTGATCCGCCGCCAGGAAGAAGACTTGGCGGAGAAGCGTCGACAGCGCGAGGAGAGTGAAAAGCGCGAGCGCGAAGCCGAAGAACGCGCCGCCAGCCACGCTGCCGCCGAAGACGAGAAAAAGGTTCAGGCCTCGGCGAGCAAGTCAGAGGCCAGTGTCGATGCCGCCGCCGCGCGTGCTGCGGCACAGGCTGAGGCGCGCGAGAGAGCCGCTGCCGAATCCAAGGCACGCACCGACGAAGAGGCCGCACGTGCGCTGGATCTGAATGACCGCCGCCGCAAGGCCGAGGCAGAAGCGGCAGCCATCCGCTCCATGATGGCGACGCCGGTCAAGAAGGCGCCGCCACCGCCGCCCAAGAAGGAAGAGCCGAAGGTTGCCATCAAGGGCACCCTGCATAAACCGGCGGCCGGCAGCACGGTCGCCAAACCTGCCAAGCCGGCCGGTAGCGCGGTCGCAGCACCTGCCGGCGCGGGCAAGGAAATCAAGTCAGCCAAGCTCTCGAGCAGCTGGGCCGGTGACCCGGCCAAGAAGAAGGCCATCCCGACGCGCGGCGACAGCAGCGGCGGCGTGGGCCGCAGCAGCTGGCGCAGCGGCCCCAAGGGCAAGCGTGGCCACGACCGTGACGAGCAACAGTCCCAGGCCGCGCCGGCCGAAGCCCGCATCATCGAAGTGCACGTGCCCGAAACCATCACCGTGGCCGAACTGGCGCACAAGATGTCGGTCAAGGCCTCCGAGGTGATCAAGGCACTGATGAAGATGGGCCAGATGGTCACCATCAACCAGCCGCTGGATCAGGACACGGCCATGATCGTGGTCGAGGAAATGGGCCACAAGGCCCTGACCGCGGCGCTGGACGACCCGGAAGCCTTTACCGAAGAGGAGGTGTCGGAGCAGCATGGCGAGGCGCTGTCGCGCGCGCCGGTCGTGACCGTCATGGGGCACGTCGACCACGGCAAGACCTCTTTGCTGGACTACATCCGCCGTGCCAAGGTGGCTGCGGGTGAAGCCGGCGGCATCACGCAGCACATCGGCGCCTACCACGTGGAAACGCCGCGCGGCATGATCTCCTTCCTGGACACCCCGGGCCACGAGGCCTTCACGGCCATGCGTGCCCGTGGCGCCCAGGCGACCGACATCGTGATTCTGGTAGTGGCTGCCGACGACGGCGTCATGCCGCAGACCCGGGAAGCCATCAAGCACGCCAAGGCGGCGGGGGTTCCCATCGTTGTCGCCATCAACAAGATCGACAAGCCCGATGCCAACCCGGACCGCGTCAAGCAGGAACTGGTGGTGGAAGAGGTGGTGCCCGAGGAATTTGGCGGTGATTCGCCCTTTGTGCCCGTGTCGGCCAAGACCGGCCAGGGCATCGATGCCCTGCTGGAGCAGGTGCTGTTGCAGGCGGAAGTGCTGGAGCTCAAGGCTCCGATCGACGCCATGGCCAAGGGCCTGGTCATCGAGGCCAAGCTCGACAAGGGCCGCGGCCCGGTGGCCACCGTGCTGGTGCAGACCGGCACGCTCAAGACCGGCGATGTGGTGCTGGCCGGCCAGACCTATGGCCGCGTGCGCGCCATGCTGGACGAAAACGGCAAGCCGATCAAGTCGGCGGGTCCGTCCATTCCGGTGGAAATCCAGGGTCTGACCGAGGTGCCGCAGGCGGGCGACGAGTTCATGGTGCTGTCCGACGAGCGCCGTGCCCGCGAGATCGCGACCTACCGTGCCGGCAAGTTCCGCAACACCAAGCTGGCCAAACAGCAGGCCGCCAAGCTGGAGAACATGTTCACCGACATGGCTGCCGGCGAGGTGAAGATGGTTCCCATCATCGTCAAGGCCGACGTGCAGGGCTCGCAGGAAGCGCTGGCCGCCTCGCTGCTCAAGCTCTCGACCGACGAGGTCAAGGTGCAGCTGGTCTATGCGGCTGTGGGCGGCATCAGCGAATCCGACGTCAACCTGGCCATCGCCTCCAAGGCCATCATCATCGGCTTCAACACCCGTGCCGATGCCGGCGCGCGCAAGCTGGCCGAAGGCAATGACGTGGAGATTCGCTACTACAACATCATCTACGACGCCGTCGATGAGTTGAAGGCGGCCATGTCGGGCATGCTGGCGCCGGAGAAGCGGGAAGAGGTCATCGGCATGGCCGAGATCCGCACCGTCTTCGTGGCTTCCAAGATCGGCACGGTGGCCGGCTGCATGGTCACCGCCGGTTTCGTCAACCGCACGGCGCATTTCCGCCTGCTGCGCGACAACGTGGTCATCTACACCGGAGAACTCGATTCGCTCAAGCGCCTCAAGGACGACGTGCGCGAAGTCAAGGAAGGCTTCGAGTGCGGTATCAAGCTCAAGAACTACAACGACATCAAGGAAGGTGATCAGCTCGAATTCTTCGAAGTCAAGGAGATTGCTCGCACACTATGACCGCGCCGCGCGCGATGATCTTGCCGCCAAGCGGCATCGATGACGAAATGACTTGAAGTCATGCGGGCTTTGCCCGCGTCATCGATGCGCCATGAGCGCGGGGTCATCGCGAGCCGTAGGAGAGCATCATTCGTTATGCCCAAAAAGTCATCCACTCCGAACCGCGGCTTCAAGGTCGCCGATCAGATCCAGCGCGATCTGACGGAGTTGATCGCGCGCGAGTTGAAGGACCCGCGCGTGGGCATGGTGACGCTGCAAAGCGTGGAGGTCACGCCCGACTACGCGCATGCCAAGGTCTACTTCAGCGTGCTGGTCGGTGACCCGCAGGAAACGCAGGATGCCTTGAACCAGGCGGCCGGTTTTCTGCGCAACGGTCTGTTCAAGCGTCTGCACATTCATACCGTGCCGACCCTGCACTTCCTGTTCGACCGCACGACCGAGCGGGCCGCCGACATGAATGCGCTGATCGCGCAGGCTGTCGCGTCACGTTCCAAAGACGAGGGGTGACCATGCAAGCGCCACGCACCAGGGTGCAACGGCGCCCTGTGCATGGGGTGCTCTTGCTGGACAAACCGCTCGGACTTTCGAGCAATAACGCGCTGCAGAAAGCCAAATGGCTGCTGCGCGCCGAAAAAGCGGGCCATACCGGAACGCTCGATCCGCTGGCCACCGGTGTCCTGCCCATCTGCTTTGGCGCCGCGACCAAGTTCAGCCAGTTGCATCTGGACGCCGACAAGACCTACGAAACCACGGTGTGTCTCGGTGTGCGCACCAGCACGGCCGATGCCGAAGGCGAGGTGATCGCCACGCGCCCGGTGAACTGCACGCTGGGCCAGGTGGTCGAGGTGCTGGACCGGTTCATGGGCCCGATCCGCCAGGTGCCGCCCATGCACAGCGCCCTCAAGAAGGACGGCAAGGCCCTGTACGAATATGCCCGCGAGGGCGAGACCGTGGAGCGCGAGCCGCGCGACGTGGTGATCCACGAGCTGGAACTGCTGGAAGTGCAACTGCAAGGGGATGCGCCCTTTCTGCGTCTGCACGTGAAGTGCAGCAAGGGCACCTACATCCGCACCCTGGGCGAAGACATCGGCGAAGCCCTGGGCTGCGGCGGCCACCTGGTGGCGCTGCGACGCATCGCGACCGGACCCTTTGACCAGACCCAATGTGTGACCCTGGAAGGGCTGGAGACGCTGGATGAGACCGAGCGCCCGAAGCAGCTCAAGCCGGTCGACACGCTGCTGCCAGGTCACGCCAGCGTCACGCTGGACAGCGAAAATGCCGGTCGTTTCCTCAGCGGCCTGCGTCGACGCGGCAACTGGCCCGATACCGAACAAGTGGCTGTCTATGGCAGCCAGCCCCATGCCTTGCTGGGCACCGCCCACGTCAAGGCCGGCGAACTCATACCCGGGCGCCTGTTGAGCCCGATCGAAATCCGACAAATCCTGGAAAGCCAACCATGAGCCATAAACAGATCCGCAACATCGCCATCATCGCCCACGTCGACCACGGCAAGACCACCATGGTGGACCAGCTGCTGCGCCAGTCCGGCACCTTCGCCGAGCACGAGAAAGTGGTCGACACCGTGATGGACAACAACGCCATTGAAAAAGAGCGCGGCATCACCATCCTGGCCAAGAACTGCGCCGTGACCTGGGAGGGCACACACATCAACATCGTCGACACCCCCGGCCACGCCGACTTCGGTGGCGAAGTGGAGCGCGCACTAAGCATGGTGGATGGCGTGCTGCTGCTGATCGACGCGCAGGAAGGCCCGATGCCCCAGACGCGTTTCGTGACCAAGAAGGCACTGGCGCTGGGACTGAAGCCGATCGTGGTGGTGAACAAGGTCGACAAGCCCGGTGCCAACCCGGACAAGGTCGTCAACGCGGCCTTCGACCTGTTCGACAAGCTGGGCGCCAACGACGAACAGCTCGACTTCCCCGTGGTCTACGCCTCGGGCATCAACGGCTGGTCTTCGCTGGAAGAAGGCGCCGCGGGCGAGCAGTGGGGCCCGGACATGTCGGCCCTGTTCAATACCATCCTCAAGCACGTGCCTTCGCAGAAGGGTGACCCGGCCGCGCCGCTGCAGCTGCAGATTTCCGCGCTGGACTTTTCGACCTTCGTCGGCCGCATCGGTGTCGGCCGCATCAGCCAGGGCACGATCAAGCCCGCCATGGACGTGGTGGTGATGGAAGGGCCGGATGGCAAGGCCGTCAAGGGTCGTATCAACCAGGTGCTGACCTTCCAGGGCCTGGAACGTGTGCAGGCCACGGAAGCCGGCCCGGGTGAGATCGTGCTGATCAACGGCATCGATGAAATCGGCATCGGCGTGACCATCACCGATCCGCTCAAGCCGGCGCCCCTGCCCATGCTCAAGGTCGACGAACCGACCCTGACCATGAACTTCTGCGTGAACACCAGCCCGCTGGCCGGTCGTGAAGGCAAGTTCGTGACCAGCCGCCAGATCTGGGACCGACTGCAAAAAGAGCTGCAGCACAACGTGGCCCTGCGCGTCAAGGAAACCGACGAGGAAGGCATCTTCGAAGTGATGGGCCGCGGTGAACTGCACCTGACCATCCTGCTGGAGAACATGCGCCGCGAAGGTTACGAGCTGGCGGTGTCCAAGCCGCGCGTGATGTTCAAGGACATCAATGGCGAGAAGTGCGAGCCGATCGAGCTGGTCACCGCCGACATCGAGGAAGGCCATCAGGGTGGCGTGATGCAGGCCCTGGGCGAGCGCAAGGGTGAACTGGTGAACATGGAGCCGGACGGCCGCGGCCGTGTGCGCCTGGAGTACCGCATTCCGGCACGCGGCCTGATCGGTTTCTCCAACGAGTTCCTGAATCTGACCCGCGGTTCCGGTCTGATCTCCAACATCTTCGACGGCTACGAGCCGCACAAGGGTGACATCGGCGGCCGCAAGAATGGCGTGCTGATTTCGATGGACGCCGGTGAAATCTTCACCTACGCCCTGGGCAAGCTCGACGACCGCGGTCGCATGTTCGTCAAGGCCAATGACCCGGTGTACGAAGGCATGATCGTCGGCATCCACAACCGCGACAACGATCTGGTGGTCAACGCGACCCGCACCAAGCAGCTGACCAACTTCCGCGTCAGCGGCAAGGAAGACGCGATCAAGATCACGCCGCCGATCGATTGCACGCTGGAATACGGCGTGGAATTCATCGAGGACGACGAACTGGTCGAAATCACTCCCAAGTCGATCCGTCTGCGCAAGCGTCACCTGACCGAAAACGAACGCAAGCGCGCAGGAAAGAGCAGCTAAGCACCCCCCTGAGTCGACCTGCGGTCGCCTTCCCCCATAGGGGGACGACGCCAGTGGACCGGCAAAGCCGGTTCCACGGCGTCCCGCGAATAGACCCCGGCATGCGCAAGATCATCTTGACTGGCTGCGTCTCTATCTCATGAAGCTAACGCACCAGCGTGCCGTGTGGGTGATGGTGGCGGTGGCCCTGATGTGGTCCATCGCCGGCGTCGTCACGCGGCAGCTGGAGGCCGCGCGCAGCTTTGAAGTCACCTTCTGGCGCAGCTTCTTCACGGCGCTCTCGCTGCTCGTGATCCTGCCGCTGTGGCGCGGTCCGGGCGCGGTCTGGCGTCAACTGCGCAGCGCGTCGGCGGCGCTCTGGTGGTCCGGCCTGTGCTGGAGCGCCATGTTTACCTCCTTCATGCTGGCCCTGACCCTGACCAGCGTGGCCGGGGTGCTGCTCATCTCCTCGCTCAATCCTCTGTTCACCGCGCTGCTGGCCTGGCTCTTCCTGCGCCAGCGCATCGCCTGGTTCACCTGGGCGGCGATCACGCTGGCCGGGGCCGGCATGGCCTGGATGTTCAGCGGGCAGCTGGGCAGCGACAGCGGCCTGGGTCTGTTCGTCGCACTATTCGTGCCGCTGAGCGCGGCGATCAACTGGATCGTGGTGCAGCAAGCCCATGCCAAGGGTGAGGACGTGGACCTGGTGCCTTCGGTGCTGGTCGGCGGCGTCCTCTCGGCCCTGGTCACCTTGCCGTTGGCGCTGCCCCTGCAGGCCACGGCGCACGACATCGGCCTGCTGGCATTCCTGGGCTTGGTGCAACTGGCCATACCCTGTACCTTGCTGGTGATCTGCGCGCGCGTGCTCAAGGCGCCTGAAATTTCCCTGCTGGCGCAGCTCGAGATCATTTTTGGCATCCTGCTGGTCTGGCTCGGTGTCGGTGAGCGGCCAGCTGCGACCGTGCTCCAGGGCGGGGCCTTGGTGCTGTTCGCCCTGGTCTCCAACGAGTTGATGGTCTGGAAGAAGAAGCAATGACACTCCCTATCGTCTATACCTGTCCCGAGGTGCAAACCGAAGTTCGCGGACATCTCGGCTGCATCACGCTGAACCGAGCGCGCGCGCTCAATGCCCTGTCCCTGCCCATGATCCGCGCCCTGGCCGCGGCGCTGCTGGCCTGGCGCGACGATCCGCAGGTGCAGGCGGTGGCGATCCGCGGCATGAGTAAAGGTGGGCCCTCCGGTAGCCAGGAAGAGCCGTTCGGCGCTTTCTGCGCGGGCGGCGACATCCGCTTCTTCCACCAGGCCGTGCTGCGCGCTGACGCAGAGATCGAGGACTTCTTCACCGAGGAATACACGCTCAACCATCTGATCCACCACTACCCCAAGCCCTATATCGCCTTCATGGACGGTGTGGTCATGGGGGGCGGCATGGGTATCAGTCAGGGGGCGAAGCTGCGCATCGTGACGCCCCGCACCAAGATGGCCATGCCGGAAACGAACATCGGCCTTTTTCCGGACGTGGGCGGCGGCTGGTTCCTGGCGCGTTGCCCGCGCCATGGCGGCGAGTGGCTGGCCCTGACCAGCGAAGTCATCGGCGCCGGTGATGCCCTGGCGCTGCAACTGGCCGACGTCTGCTTCGATGCAGCGCGCATCGGTGAGGCCTGGGATGCGCTGGCCGGTCTGGCGGACTTTGATGCCACCAGGCTGGAGAGCTGGCGGCGGAACTACATCACCGTAGCACCCGCAGCAGCTCTGCCGCTGGACACCATCGCACGTTGTTTCGAACAGCCTGATGTTCTGCGCGTCGTGCAGGCGCTGGAAAAGGAACGCGGCGAGTGGGCGGCCAGCACCGTCAAGGCCCTGCGCGCGCATTCGCCGCTGATGCTGGAGGTCACGCTGCAGCAGATCCGCCGGGGCGCGGGCATGAGCCTGGCCGATGAGCTGCGCATGGAACGCGACATGGTGCGCCACTGCTTCAACACACGGCATCTGGACCGTTACATGGCGGCAACCGACACCATGGAGGGCATCCGGGCCCTGGTGATCGACAAGGACCGCGCGCCGAAATGGTTGCCTGCGCGGCTGGAGGAGGTGACGCCGGCCATGGTGGATGGCTTCTTCGTCTCGCCCTGGCCCGCGCACGCGCATCCGCTGCGCGAACTGGCCTGAGCAAGCTGCTCAGAGCTGGTGGTAGACCGCTTGCGCCAGCTGCAAGAGCTGCTCGCGGCTCAGCGCCCCTGACAGCGCGTAGGCAAACCCTTCTTCCACCCAGTAGAAGCCCGGGACCGGGCCATCCGCGCTGTAGCGGAATTCCGTGCCGGCGCCGCCATCACCTATCTCTCCGGGGGTGCTGCCGAGGTAGAGCGTCACCCGTTCACCGCGCGCGTTCTGGTACATGAACTGGGCGCGTGCGCCGTCACTGCCCGGCAGCAGCCGGCCGCCAACCAGATCGAAACCCTGCCCGTTCAATTTGGGGAGCTTGAGCGGGCGCCCCAGGCGCTTGGACAGCCATTGCACCAGGTGTTCTTCCTGGGCCGAACCGACTTCAACGGGGTGGCGGACCTCGGGCGCATAGACCGCGTGGGCCCAGGCGGCCTGGTGGACGAACTCGCGTGCGGCCGGCGCGCGGGCCAGTGTCGAATCCGATCCGCTCTGTCCATGCATGAGCCAACCCAGGCCGAAGGCCAGGGCCAGTCCCGCCGCCATGCCGCCCCAGCGCCACCACTGCTGCACCTGCTGGTGGGCCTGTCCAGCCCGGCCGGCCGCGGCCAGCAGGCTGGCGGGGATGGTTTCCTCCAGCACCTGTCGATGCAGCCCGCGCAGCGCGGTGCGCTGGCGTTGCCAGGCCTGCAGGGTTGCCGTGGCCGCAGGGTCGAGCGCCAGGCGGACTTCGAGCGCCGCACGCCCGAGCGCATCCAGTTGGCCGTCCAGCAGAGCATGCAGCTCCTCTTCGCTGACGGTTTGATCGGGTCGTGTGTCCATGGTGTTCATCGTCGGTTTCACTTGAGACGCCGCAGGGCAGGCGTCGCGGCGGTCTCGGATGGCGCAGTCATGAGCTCCTGCAGTCGGCTGCGCGCGCGCGACAGGCGCGACATCACCGTTCCCAGCGGCACGCCCGTGATACGGGCCACTTCAGCGTAGGACAGGTCTTCCAGCGTGACCAGCAGCAACACCACGCGCTGCTCCTCGGGCAGGCGCAGCAGGCAGCGCTGCAGGTCCAGGGCGCTGTCCAGCGGCGCGGACGGCGCCGGCAACTCCTGGTCCAGCTCGCCGAGGTCCAGGGGGCGGGCCAGTTCGCCCTGGCGCAGGGCGTGGCGGACCTGGCTGATGTAGAGGTTGTGCATCAGCGTGAAAAGCCAGGCCCGCAGGTCGGAGCCCGCCCGCCACAGGCGCCACTTGGCGCAGGCGCGCTCCAGGGTGTCCTGCACCAGGTCGTCGGCCGCCCAGGCATTCCCGGTCAGCGCACGCGCGTAGCGGCGCAGGCCGGGAATCTGTTCGATCAGGGCAGGGCGTTCCATCTGATGTGCACTCTGTACGGAGACGGAAGCCGCCCGGAAAAGCGTCAGGGACGCGCCAGCTGCCAGACCTTGTTGACGCCGTCGCCGGTGCGGTCGCCCGGTTTCATGTCCTTGGCCCAGTAGTACAGGGGCTTGCCCTTGATCGCCCACTGCTTCTTGCCGTCGTCGCGCGTGATGATGCTGTAGTCGCCGCCGGCCTGGTCCATGTCACCGGCCATCAAGGGTGGCCAGTTGGTGGCGCAGGGGCCATTGCAGACGGACTTGCCGCTGCCGGCCGCGTCGCGGTCGAAGGTGTAGAGCGTCATGCCGTTGGGGCCGGTCAACACGCCATCGGACACCTTGGCGGGGCCGGTGGCCATGGAAGCACAGCCGGCCAGCAGGGCCGCGCTCAGGGTGAGAAACAGGAAGGCGCGCTTGGCGCGGGGAGCAGTCAAAGTCATGTCCATCTCCGTCGGGTTGCGGCACAAAAGCGTGCTCGAGGGGATAAACGCCGGCGGCCACCGGTTTATTCCATGCGCCTGAAAATATTCAGGGCCTGTTCACGCTAATTTCTCAAGATGCGTTGCGGATCAAAAAGGTCATGCGGTAGGCGCGTGGACGCTGCCGGGGTCGGCCCCCGGCCACAGTCCGCGCAACACCCCGCATGGCCTTTTTGGCCGCAACCCGAAGGGAACAGGGTGCAAAGGGCGCCACTCGTTGTTGCACTCCTCACCCAGGCTCTCGGCCTGGGCTTCGTCGCGCGCCTAGATTGGCACCCTTTACACCCTGTTCGCACTTGAGAAATTAGCGTGAACAGGCCCTAGTAGACTGAATCCGTGAGATTCACTGGCACTCGTCTGCCCCTC
>JAGWTL010000083.1 GCA_028869035.1 Burkholderiales bacterium
AAACAGTGGAATCAAATTCTATTGCAAGAACTGCCAGCGGAATTCACCATCCCGAATTTGATTTTTTCCTCACCAGACGACGAGGCAAAGAAAGCAGGGCAACGCATTATTTCAGCGGAAGCGATCAAGAGCATTTATGCACGATACAAACAACCCGAGTACAAATCCATCCTCCGCACGCCGCTTGATCATTGGATACCACGCCCGGAGCACTCCGGTCCCAAAGCACCGCATCCGACTACGCCGCCGAACACAACGGATAGCAAAAGGTAAATCGCTGTCTCAACTTGAATCATTCATTGCTCAAAACAGGAGAACATCATGGCTACCGATATCGAATACGCATTGATGGCAGGGCGGGTCTATCAAAGCACTCGCGGCATGATCAACTGGCTTCCTGATCTTCAATCGCTGGTTTGGACGGAGTTTTTCCTACAGCAAGAATCCAGCGGTTTTGAGGTCGTCTCATTTCCAGAAGGACAACGAAATCGTCATTTCTTTTGCTGGCACGGGTTCAAATGTGGACTGGTGGGCCAACGCGGGCGGTTTCTTCGGCGTCACCTCGGATCAACTCAGACAGGCGGCGGATTATTACCTCCAAGTCAAAACTGCCAACAGAAGTGGCTCCGCAAATCTGAACAGCGCTATAAGTGGAAACTCCGGGCATGAAGCTGGACCGAGGAAGGTCTGGCGAGAAGGAGTTTTTGATGGTGAAGAAATCAGCGCGGCGCACCCGCCGCACGCACACGCCGGCGTTCAAGGCGCAGGTGGCCCTTGCGGCTTTGCGTGAAGACAAGACCTTGGCCGAGCTGACCAAGCACTTTGAGCTGCACCCCACCCAGATCGTCGAATGGAAGCGGCAACTGCTTGAGAATGCGGCCAATGCCTTCGGCGGCGGTGAAGTGGCCCAGCCGGTCGATTTGGCGCCGCTGCACGCCAAGATCGGGCAGCAGGCGCTGGAGTTGGATTTTTTAAGCAGCGCGCTCACCAAAGCGGGATTGCTGAGCGCAAAGCGATGATCGACCGTACTCACGATCTGTCCATCACCCAGCAGGCCAGCCTGCTGGGCATCAGCCGAGGCTCGGTGTATTACCTGCCCCGGCCGGTCAGCGCGGCTGATCTGGCGATGATGCGCCGCATCGACGAGCTGCACCTGGAGCACCCGTTCATGGGCGCGCGCATGCTGCGTGACCAGCTTCACCGCGAAGGCATCAAGGTTGGGCGGCGCCACATCGCAACGCTGATGCAGCGCATGGGCATCCAGGCCTTGGCGCCGCAGCCGGGCACCAGCAAGCGGGCGGCGGGCCACAAGATCTACCCTTACCTGCTGCGCAAGCTGGCGATCACACGGGCCAACCAGGTCTGGGCTCTGGACACGACCTACATCCCGATGGAGCGTGGCTTTGTCTATCTCACTGCCGTGATCGACGTGTACAGCCGCCGGGTGCTGGCGCACCGCGTGGCGATCACGCTGGAGGCCATTCATGCCAAGGAGGTCATCGAACAGGCGCTGGCTCTGTACGGCAAACCCGAAATCGTCAACACCGATCAGGGCAGTCAGTTCACCGCCGAAGAGTTCACCCGGGTGGTGCTCGATGCCGGTTGCAAGCTGTCGATGGACGGGCGCGGTGCCTGGCGCGACAACGTCTTCGTGGAGCGTCTGTGGCGCAGTGTGAAGTATGAACGGGTGTATCTGAAAGCTTACGATAGCGTGAGTGCCGCGCGCGCCGACATCGCCCAGTATCTGAGTTGGTACAACACGCATCGCGCTCATTCCAGTCTGGAGCGTTTCACGCCCGATGAGCGGTACTTCGCCGACTTGCCGCAACTGAGGCTGGCCGCATAGAATGAAAAAATCTGGTGTGCCCCGAGTTGCCCACCGCGTCGGTCGGTTCGTCGCAAGCGACCACCGCCGCCGTGGACAACTCTGCACCTTTGGCAACCCGCCCGCAGTCCACTTATAAATCGGGGAATGCTGTTCAGACAAGCGGAGCCACTTCTGTTTGCGCATACGACAGCAAGAAGTAATACGACGAACGAAAACTTCATCGAACGCGTCGTCCATGGCAGCCTTCACGCCGCCCGCCGCTGGCCAGACCACCTTGCCGGAAAGCTACGTTGCAAGCTTGACCCCTGTGATTTCGGCGAACTGGCAATAGGCGTTCTTCGACCCAGGCAGATTCCAGGGGCGCCCGGCCACCAGCCGGGCGCCCTTGTTTTTGGCTGGAGCGAGCTAAAAAGTCCAGTTACGGCTGAATGGATGACATTCAACGGGGTTTTGGAGCGCCCAAGCCCCAAGTTTTTTGAAAATAGGCCTAAATAAGCCCCTATTTCTGCCGTTAACCAATGTACGTAACAGGATAAAAGCCTCCTGCTTCCGGGCTGAGGTGAATAGCGATCATGCAACTACCTAACATTGAGCGAACTGCCATCCGGCCGGCCGGCTCGGAGGTGGTTGTGCCTGCCGCTGCCAGGGTGATCCCGGTGGCGCCGGTGAACCCGCCGGCGCCCGTGCAGGAAAGCGCCGGCGTGGTGAACGACATCAACCCGGTGGTGCAGGCCCAGGCCAGCCAGGCGGCCGCCAAGGCCGACCCTTTGAGTGGCGGCAGCCAGGCTGACAACTCTTCCAAGGACTGGACGCAGCGCAAGGAAACCGTGGCCCGGCAGGAAGAGGCGCCGCCCAAGGAGCCGCTGTCCAAGATGCTGATCGACCATATGCAGGCGGTCTGGAGCGCCAGCGCGCGCGTGGTCGAGATCTGGATGCAGAACAACCCGGCGCAGAATCCGAGTGTGAACCAGCAGATCCAGACGCAGAGCCAAGCGGCCAACCGTAACGTCGATCCGATGGCCACGCCGGGTGTGATTGCCAAGGAAGTGCTGACTTATTCGCCGAACCGGATCAAGAAGACCGAGAAGCCCGAGTAGGCCGGTGGTCGGCCGCAGCTGCCGCTGGCGATAACATCGGGTCATGCTGCACAAGACCGCCCTCGTCCTTTTCTCCGGCGGGCAGGATTCCACCACCTGTCTGGCCCACGCCCTCAAGTCTTACGAGCGCGTCGAAACCATTGCCTTTGATTACCGCCAGCGCCACCATGTGGAGCTGGAAGCCCGCGTGCAGGTACTGGCCGAGATCCGCCGTCAGTTCCCGCACTGGGCGCCCAAGCTGGGCCAGGACCACATGCTGGACCTGGCCGTGCTGGGCGCGGTGAGCGAGACTTCGCTCACGCGTGAGACGGCCTTCAAGATGGAATCCAGCGGCCTGCCCAACACCTTCGTGCCCGGGCGCAACCTGCTGTTCCTCACACTGGCCGCGGCCGTGGCCTACCGGCGCGACCTGCAGGTCATCGTGACGGGCGTGTGCGAGACCGATTTCTCGGGCTACCCCGATTGCCGCGACGACACCATGAAGGCCATGCAGCTGGCGCTCTCACTGGGCATGGACAAGCGTTACCTGATCGAGACGCCGCTGATGTGGATCGACAAGGCCGACACCTGGCGCATGGCGGAGGCGCTGGGCGGTACGGCGCTGGTGGACCTGATCGTCGAGCACACCCATACCTGCTACCTGGGCGATCGCGCGCATCGCCATGCCTGGGGCTATGGCTGCGGCATCTGCCCGGCCTGCGAGCTGCGCGCGCGCGGCTGGGAACGCTATCGCGCCGGGCCAGCTACGGCCTGAGACGTTTCCCTTGACCGTTCGGACTGAGCTTGTCGAAGTCCCAGGCGTGGCAGTCGCTGCGTTTCGACATCCTCAACGCAAACGGAAGCATCGCAAGGTTTCTATTGAGGCTTTCATAAATCATGACAAGCACCTCACATCCGCTCGCCCTGAGCCTGTCGAAGGGCTTCGACAGGCTCAGCCTGAACGGCAGGTGTCATGAATAAAGAAAACATCAATAGGTTAAGGTTTCCAGAATGCTGCCGGGAATTCTTTCAGGTTTCATGCTGTTTGCGGACACCCAGCCGATGCGGATGCGGCCTTCGCACAACAGTTCAGGCTCGCCTCCCGTCTTGCGCCAAGCCTGCTGCGCAATTGTGAGGGATGCGCGGCCGCTTTCCTGCAGCCGGGCTGTAACCAATAGTTCGTCGTCCAGCCGCGCCGGGCGGTGGTATTTGACGGCGGTTTCGCTCACCACGAACATGCCCCCGGTCTGCTCGCGCAGGGCCTGCTGGCCGATGCCCAGCGAACGCAGCCATTCGGTGCGGGCGCGTTCGAAGAACTTGAGGTAGTTGGCGTAGAAGACGATGCCGCCGGCACCTCCTTCCCAGTAGACGCGGATCGGCAGGCTGAATATCCGTTCGCCCTGAGGCGGTCGTTGGGCCCTTCGACCTGGCTCAGGACAGGCTTCGACAGGCTCAGCCTGAGCGGTGCTGGACGAAACATCGATCTGGTGATTCATCTCAGTAGTGTGCGTAGCCGCTCCACTGCAGCCTGCAACTGGGGCAGGGCGCTGGCGGTGGAGAAGCGGATGTAGTGCTGCGTTTCGGCGCTGCCGAAGTCACGCCCGGGTGTGACGGCCACATGAGCCTGTTGCATGAGGGCGAAGCTCAGCTCCCAACTGTCTTTCACCCCCAGCGTTTTGCAGGCCTGCGTGCAGTCGGCCCAGGCGTAGAAGGCACCGTCGGGCATCACGGGCACCTTCAGGCCCAGCTCGTTGAGGGCCGGGATGAAGAAGTCGCGCCGGGCCTTGAACTCGGCGCGGCGGCGTTCGTATTCGGCCAGGCTGTCGGGCTCGAAGCAGGCCAGGGCGGCGTGCTGGGCGATGGTGCTGGGGCAGATGTAGAGGTTCTGGGCCAGGCGCTCGACCACGGGCACCAGTTCTTCCGGCAGCACCAGCCAGCCCAGGCGCCAGCCGGTCATGCTGAAGTATTTGCTGAAGCTGTTGATCGAGATGATGTGGTCGTCGATGGCCAGCGCGCTGTGGCCGTAGCGTTCGTCGTAGCTCAGGCCCAGGTAGATCTCGTCGACCAGGGTGATGCCATCGTGTTCTTTCACCACTTCATGGATGCGGCGCAGCTCGGCCGGATCGATCGAGGTGCCCGTGGGATTGGAGGGCGAGGCCAGCAGCACGCCACGGGTCTGCGGCCCCCAGGCGGCGCGCACCTGCCCGGCGCTGAGCTGGAAGCGTTCTGCGGGACCGGCAGGAATGAGCCGTGCCGTGCCCTCGGCAGCGCTGACGAAGTGCCGGTTGCAGGGGTAGCTCGGGTCCGGCATCAGGATCTCGTCGCCGGCCTCGATCAGCGCCAGGCAGGCCAGTTGCAGGGCGGCCGAGGCGCCGGCCGTGAGGACGATGCGGCTCGCGGGGACGTTCAGGCCATAGCGTTGCGCATACCAGCCGCTGATGCGTTCGCGCAGGGCGGGCAGGCCGGTGGCGTCGGTGTACTGGCTGCGGCCGGCGCGCACGGCGCGTTCGGCCGCCTCCTGCACCAGCGGCGGGGCTGTGAAATCCGGCTCGCCGATGTTCAGGAAGATCATGGGCGCGATGCCCTGCGCCGCTTCGCGCGCCAGGGCCGAGGCGGCCTTGGCCACCTCCATGACGTAGAAAGGTTCGATCTTTTGCGCGCGGGCCGCGATTCTCATGTGCGCGATCAGTCCTTGGCGTTCCTGGCCTTGCCGCTGGCGCGGTCGGCCGCTACTTCAGCGGCACGCAGCGCAGGCGCCAGGCCGTTGAGCACGCCGTTGACGTACTTGTGGCCATCGGTGCCGCCGAAGGACTTGGCCAGCTCGATGCATTCGTTGAGGATCACGCGCCAGGGCACGTCCAGGCAGTGCTGCATTTCGTAGGCGCCGATCCACATCACGGCATGTTCGATGGGCGAGAGCTCGGTCAGCTTGCGGTCCAGCAGGGGGGTGATGAGACGGTCCAGCTCGTCGGCCTGCTCCACGCAGCCGTGCAGCAGGGCGTCGTAGTGGGCGGCGTCGGCCTTGGAGAAACCCGAGAGGTCGCGGGTGAAGGTGTCTATGGCGCTGGTCTCGTTGCGGCCGACCAGGTGCTGGTAGAGGGCCTGCAGAGCGAACTCGCGTGAGCGGCTGCGGCCGGACTTGGCGGCCGATTTGCGCGGGGCGGCGGCGGTGCTCATTGCACGTCTTCCAGCAGGTTGGCCATTTCCACGGCCACGCGGGCGGCGTCGCGGCCCTTGTCGGTCTGGCGGGCGATGGCTTGCTCCATGTTTTCCACGGTCAGGATGGCGTTGGCGATGGGGAGCTGGTAGTCCAGCGCGACGCGGGTCACGCCGGCGCCGGACTCGTTGGCCACGAGTTCGAAGTGATAGGTCTCGCCGCGGATGATGCAGCCCAGGGCGATCAGCGCGTCGTAGCTGTTCTTCTCGGCCAGGGCCTGCAGGGTCAGCGGCACTTCCAGCGCGCCGGGCACCATGACGTGGTCGATGTTTTTGGTCTGGACCCCCAGCGCGGCCAGCTCGGTGCGGCAGGCCTGCGCCAGGGCATTGGTCACCGATTCGTTGAAGCGGGCCTGCACGATCGCAATGGCCAGCTTGCGGCCGTCCAGCTTTGCGTCGGTGGGTTGGAGATTGCCTTTGTCAGCGCCAAACATGGTGGTTTCCTTGGGTTTATTTCTGGGTGTAGCCAGTGACTTCGAGTCCGTAGCCGACCATGCTGGGCAGCCGGCGCGGGTTGCCCATGAGGTTCATCTTGTGCACGCCGCAGTCGCGCAGGATCTGCGCGCCGACGCCGTAGGTGCGCAGGTCCATGCGGCCGCGCTCGGGCGCCTGGCTGGCGCGTGCCGTGCCTTCGAACTGGGCCAGCAACTGCCCGGCGCTTTCGCCGCAGTTGAGCAGCACCACCACGCCGCGGCCTTCCGATGCGATGCGCGAGAGGCAGGCGTCCAGGCTCCAGGAGTGCATGGCGCGGCCGACTTCGAGCGCGTCCAGCACCGAGAGCGGCTCGTGCACGCGGGCCAGCACCGTGTCCTGCGCGCCCCACTGGCCGCGCACCAGGGCCAGGTGCAGACCCTGGCTGGGTTTGTCGCGGTAGGCGTGGGCGCTGAAGTCGCCATGGGAGGTCTTGATGGGACGGCTGCCGATCTTTTCGATCAGCGATTCATGGCGGCTGCGGTGTTCGATCAGGTCGGCGATGGTGCCGATCTTGAGGCCGTGCTCGGCGGCGAAGGCCTGCAGGTCGGGCAGGCGGGCCATGGTGCCGTCGTCCTTCATGATCTCGCAGATCACGGCGGCCGGGGAGCAGCCGGCCATGGCCGACAGGTCGCAACCGGCTTCGGTGTGGCCGGCGCGCATGAGGACGCCGCCGTCCACGGCCTGCAAGGGGAAGATGTGGCCGGGTTGCACGAGGTCTTCGGGTTTGGCGGTCGGGGCGACAGCGGCCTGCACGGTGCGCGCGCGGTCGGCGGCCGAGATGCCGGTGGTGACACCCGTGGCCGCTTCGATGGACACCGTGAAGGCCGTGCTGTAGACCGTGCCGTTGCGCGCGGCCATGGGTGGCAGGCGCAGGTATTCGCAGCGCTGTCGCGTGAGGGTGAGGCAGATCAGGCCGCGGCCGAAGCGGGCCATGAAGTTGATGGCGTCGGCCGTGACGTGGTCAGCGGCCAGCACGAGGTCGCCTTCGTTCTCGCGGTCTTCCTCGTCCACGAGGATGACCATGCGGCCGGCGCGCATCTCGGCCACGATGTCTTCAACGGGCGAGATCGTCACGGGTGCTTTGTTGCTCATGCGGATGCTTTCTGCGGGGTGGCGCCGGCGGCGAGCATGCGCTCGACGTAGCGGGCCACGGTATCGATTTCGAGGTTCACGCCCGAGCCCGCTTTGAGCGCGCCCAGGCCGGTGTTCTGCACCGTGTGGGGAATGAGGTTGATGCTGATCTCGCAACCCGCGTTGTTGTCGGCCACGCGGTTGACCGTCAGGCTCACGCCGTTGACGGTGATGGAGCCCTTGTAGGCCAGATAGCGGGCCAGCTCGATCGGGACCTGGATGCGCAACTCCCAGCTTTCACCGACCTGGGCGAAGTGGCTGACTGTGCCCACGCCGTCCACATGGCCCGAAACGATGTGGCCTCCCAGGCGGTCGCCCGCGCGCAGGGCTTTTTCGAGGTTGACCCGGGCGTCCAGGGCAAGACCGGTGGTTTTGGCCAGGGATTCGGCCGAGATGTCGATGGTGAACTGCTGCTGGGGGAGGTCGAAGCTGGTGACCGTCATGCAGGCGCCGTTGAGGGCGATGCTGTCACCCAGACCGACGTCGTCCAGGTAGCCGGACGGGCAGGCAATCGCGAGGCGCTTGCCGTGCTGCAAAGAGCTTCCGAGGTCGTGGCTGGCGACGATACGCCCCACGCCGGTGATGATGCCGGTGAACATCCCGCTATTTTCGCAGGGAAACGGTCAGAAATTGTCGCGCCCGGGAATTCTTGCGAGAACCCGCAGATCGGGCCCGATCAGGGCGGTTTCGCGGTATTCCAGGGGCACGGCCTGAGAGATCTCGGTCAAGGGGCCGATATTCGCCATGCCGCGGCCGGCGCCCAGCAGCTTGGGCGCCAGATAGACCAGGAACTCGTCCACCAGGCCCTCGCGGACCAGGGAGCCGTTGAGTTTGTGGCCGGCTTCCACATGCAGTTCGTTGATCTCGCGCAGGGCCAGATCCCGCAGCATGGCGGCCAGATCGACCTTGCCGCCCGGGCCGGAGCAATGAATCACCGTGGCGCCTTTGGCTTCCAGAGGGGCTTGTTTTCCCTCGTCCACCACGGCGGCATAGATATAGAGCTGGCGCCCGGGAAGGAAGAGCTTTGCGTCCAGCGGTGTGTCCAGTCGGCTGTCCACGACCACCAGATGGGGTTGGCGCGGGGTTTCGACCAGACGCACATCCAGACGCGGGTCGTCCTCCAGCACGGTGCCGATGCCGGTCAGCACGGCGCAGGAGCGGGCCCGCCAGGCATGGCCGTCGGCGCGGGCGGGTTCCGAGGTGATCCACTGGCTGGCGCCGTTTTCCAGCGCGGTCTGGCCGTCCAGCGAGGCGGCGATTTTCATGCGTACCCAAGGGGTCTTGCGGACCATGCGGCTGAAGAAGCCGATGTTGAGTTCGCGTGATTCGGCTTCGCCCGGGCCGATCTCGACCGCGATGCCGGCGGCGCGCAGGCGGGCAAAACCCTGGCCGGCCACCTTGGGGTTGGGGTCCTGCAGCGCGGCGACCACCTTGGCGATGCCGGCTGCCACCAGAGCGTCGCAGCAGGGCCCGGTGCGGCCCTGGTGGGCGCAGGGCTCCAGGGTGACGTAGGCGGTGGCGCCGCGGACGGAATGGCCCAGCGCGGAGGCGTCGCTCAGCGCCATGATTTCCGCATGCGGGCCGCCAGCGCGCTGGGTGTGGCCTTGACCCAGAACCCGACCGTCTGGCGCGACGATGACGCAGCCCACGCGGGGGTTGGGAGAGGTCAGGCGCAGGCCTTGCGTGGCGAGGTCAATTGCCGTAGCCATGGCTTGAGGGTGCGGTGTCATGGCATCAGTTGATCAATAGGCTGCCCGGGCTGGGAGAACCAGGGTTTTCGTTGTTCGGTGGGAAAACGGCATGCCGACCAACTCCAACCCCCGGCCGTTCAGCGACTCAGAACCGCCATTCGTCACTCCGCTGGGTGGCTTGGGGTGTCGGCCGCCTATTATGGTCCGTAAGTTCCTTTGCACGACCGTCCATTATTGATGTTTTCTTTATTCATGACACCTGCCGTTCAGGCTGAGCCTGTCGAAGCCCTTCGACAGGCTCAGGGCGAGCGGATGTGAGGTGCTTGTCATGATTTATGAAAGCCTCAATAGCTGTCGGCAACGGGTGGCATGGAACAGTTTGGCTCAATTCTGCTGGAGATTCTCGATGCTCTCTCTCTCTATCCTTGTCGGGCGAGTAAGTCACCGCACTCCGTCGCGTAGCCACACGGGCTTTACCTTGGTCGAAGTGCTCATTGTGGTGGTCATCATCGGAATTCTGTCTGCCATCGCATTGCCTTCTTACAACGATTATGTAACGCGTGGAAAAATTCCGGACGCCACATCCAATCTGGCGGTGATGCGGGTCCGGCTGGAGCAGTTCTATCAGGACAATAAAACCTACCTCAACGCGCCCGATTGCAATAACAATACGACGGCCAGCAGGTACTTCGCTTTTGCCTGCACGACGCCAGGTTCGGCAAACGGCTACGTTCTGCAGGCGACGGGCGTGGGGACGATGGCCGGTTTCGCCTACAACATTGACCAGAGCAATAACAGGACAACGGTGAGCGTTCCTGCCGGTTGGGCCTTGCCAAGCCCCAATACATGCTGGACGGTCAGAAAGGGGGGCGTGTGCAGTTAAGGCCTCGTCAAGCCGGTTTTACTCTGATCGAGCTGATGGTCGCCATA
>JAGWTL010000084.1 GCA_028869035.1 Burkholderiales bacterium
CGCCGCGAGGCCTTGGCGGAACACCCCAATGGCATGCAGTTCAGTGCCTATGGCGCGGATGGCGTTCTGCTGCGGCAGGCCAAATATCTCTCGGTGGGCGGTGGCTTCGTCGTGCGGGTGGGCGGTGAGACCGAGAAAAGCCTCCCGGGCTACGAGGATGTGCCCTATCCCTTCGCTTCGGGCGAGCAGTTGCTGGCGCTGTGCCGACAAGAGGGCTTGGGCATCAGCCAACTCATGCTCGCCAATGAGCGGACCTGGCGCAGCGAGGCCGAAATTCGCGAGCAGCTGCTCCAGCTCTGGCGCACCATGTGCGCCTGCGTGCAGCGAGGTCTGTCACAGGAAGGCGTGCTGCCGGGGCCGTTTCGGGTGCAGCGGCGTGCCCCTATTCTGGCGGCGCAGTTGCGCTTGCGCGCGGAAAAGACCTTGGGCGACCCGCTGTCGGTTATGGATTGGGTCAATGTCTACGCTTTTGCCGTCAACGAGGAAAACGCCGCAGGTGGGCGTGTCGTCACGGCGCCCACCAACGGCGCAGCAGGTGTGATCCCTGCCGTGCTGCACTACTACGACCGTTTCGTGGCGCAAGCCAATGAGGACGGTGTGATTGACTTTTTGCTGACCGCTGCGGCCATCGGCATCCTCTACAAGCTCAACGCTTCGATCTCGGGCGCTGAGGTCGGTTGCCAGGGTGAAGTCGGCGTGGCCTGTTCGATGGCAGCGGCCGGGCTGGCGGCGGCTATGGGAGGCAGCCCGGAGCAGATCGAGAATGCGGCAGAAATCGGCATGGAGCATAACCTGGGCCTGACATGCGACCCAGTCGGCGGGCTCGTGCAGGTTCCCTGCATCGAGCGCAACGCCATGGGCGCGATCAAGGCGATCAATGCCACGCGCTTGGCCCTGCAGGGCGATGGCCACCACGTAGTGAGCTTGGACAAGGTCATCAAAACCATGCGCGAGACGGGTGCCGACATGAAGACGAAATACAAGGAAACATCGCGTGGCGGTCTGGCCGTCAATATCGTGGAATGCTGACGCCGATGCGAAGGTGGAGAATAACTGGACAAGGACATGCCATGAAGCAGATAGAACCGGCCATGGTGGCGCAGCTCGGCGTATTAGCCGCGCTGCGGCGCGACATACACGCTCACCCCGAATTGGGCTTTGAGGAGCACCGCACGGCCGCGTTGGTGGCCGAGCAGCTGAGCGCATGGGGCATTCCCGTGCATCGGGGGCTCGGTGGCACGGGCGTGGTGGGGATCGTCAAGAACGGTACGTCCCCGCGCGCGATCGGGCTGCGTGCCGACATGGATGCCCTGCCGCTGCAGGAGTTGAATACCTTTGCGCACACCAGCCAGCACGCCGGCAAGATGCATGCCTGTGGGCATGACGGCCACACAGCCATGCTGCTGGCGGCGGCCCAACATCTGGCCCGGCAGCGCAATTTCGATGGCACGGCCTACCTGATTTTCCAGCCCGCCGAGGAGAGCGGCGGTGGTGCACGCGACATGATTCGCGATGGCCTGTTCGAGAAATTTCCAATGGAGGCCGTATTCGGCATGCACAACTGGCCCGGCATGCCGGCCGGCGCTTTTGCACTCAGTCCGGGGCCGGTCATGGCTTCCAGCAGCGAGTTCACGATCACTCTCCGCGGCAAGGGCGGGCACGCCGCCATGCCGCATAACACCATCGATCCGGTGCCGGTGGCGTGCCAGATGGTGCAAGTCTTCCAGACCATCGTCAGCCGCAACCTCAAGCCCATTGATGCGGGCGTGATCTCGGTCACCATGATCCATGCCGGACACGCCAGCAACGTGATCCCCGACAGCTGCGAGCTACGTGGTACGGTTCGTGCCTTCAAGATGGACGTGCTGGACACCATCGAGGCGCGCATGAGGCAGGTTGCCGAGCACGTCTGCCTGGCCCACGGCGCCGCGTGTGAGTTCCAGTTTGATCGCAAATATCCAGCCACCGTCAACAGCGCGACCGAAGCGGAGTTTGCCCGGGCTGTAATGACGAAGCTCGTAGGCGCCGACAGGGTGTTGTTGCAAGAGCCCACCATGGGAGCGGAGGATTTTGCCTATATGCTGCAGGCCAAGCCCGGGGCCTACTGCTTCATCGGCAACGGCGACGGTATGCACCGCGAGATGGGGCATGGGGAGGGGCCTTGCACCTTGCACAACCCCAGCTATGATTTCAATGACGAACTCATCCCCCTGGGCGGCACGTACTGGGTGCGTCTGGTCGAGGCCTGGCTCGGGCAGAAATAACGTGTCAGGGGGTTGTCCTTGGCCCACGGCCGGTTACCGGGCGGACTTGGTTCCGATCCAAGGTAAACGTTCAGCCTGCAAAAAACTTAGCGTCTGCGCAAGGTATCGGCCAAGCACATGCAAAATGGCACGCACGAAGTAGTTGCGGCCAGAGCCGCTTAGGAGTTATTGATGATGAATTCTCTGAAACGGCTCCCCTTACATGCGGTGGTGGTGTCGATCATGCTGAGCGGCTGTTCCGTGGTGGCCGAGGCCCCGGGCCAGGCGGGCCCGGGCCGCGACCGTGATCGTTACGAGCGGCGTGACGACCGCAAGGACGATCGCCGAGACGATCGCCGCGAAGACAGGGGTGATCGGCGGGACGACCGCGGAGATGACCGGCGCAAGGACCGGGATGACGAGCGCCGCGGTGGCGCGAACGTGCAGATCAACATCGGCGGCTACTTCGGCGAGCGCCAGCGCGCTTCGGTCTACGAGGCCTATGACCATCCTCCGCGTGCCCATTGCCCGCCCGGCCTGGCCAAGAAGGGCAATGGCTGCCAGCCGCCCGGACAGGCCAAGAAATGGAAGATGGGCCAACCGCTGCCGCGTGACGTCAGCTACCGTCCGGTCGAGGCGGACATCCGCGTGCGCCTGGGTACGCCGCCGGCCGGGTACGAGTTCGTGCGCGTTGCCAGCGACATCCTGCTGATCGCAGTTGGCACGACCGTGGTGATCGACGCCATCGAAGGCCTGCAGCGCTAGTCGCCGCAGGCCCAGCGCACTCAGAGCAGGGGTCGCAGATAACGCCCCGTGTGACTGGCCGGGTTGGCAGCCAGCTCCTCGGGCGTGCCCATGCCCACCACGGTGCCACCGCCGGCGCCGCCCTCGGGCCCCATGTCGATCAGCCAGTCGGCCGTCTTGATGACGTCCAGGTTGTGCTCGATCACCACGATGGTGTTGCCCGCATCGCGCAGCTGGTGCAAAACTTTCAGCAGCAGGTCGATGTCGGCAAAGTGCAGGCCCGTGGTCGGCTCGTCCAGGATGTAGAGCGTGCGCCCCGTGTCGCGCTTGGAGAGTTCCAGCGCGAGCTTGACGCGCTGCGCCTCGCCGCCCGAGAGCGTGGTGGCCGACTGGCCGAGTTTCACGTAGGACAGGCCCACGTCCAGCAGGGTCTGCAGCTTGCGCGCGATGGCCGGCACGGCCTTGAAGAAATTGTGCGCGGCTTCCACTGTCAGGTCCAGCACCTGGGCGATGTTCTTGCCCTTGTACATGACCTCCAGCGTTTCGCGGTTGTAGCGCGCACCAAAGCAGACGTCGCAGGGCACGTAGACGTCGGGCAGGAAGTGCATCTCCACCTTCACCATGCCGTCGCCCTGGCAGGCTTCGCAGCGGCCACCGGCGACGTTGAAACTGAAACGCCCCGGGCCGTAACCGCGTTCGCGCGCCATCGGCACCTCGGCCATGAGGTCGCGGATGGCGGTGAACAGGCCGGTGTAGGTGGCCGGGTTGGAGCGCGGCGTGCGGCCAATCGGCGACTGGTCGACGTTGATGACCTTGTCGAAATGCTCGATGCCCTCGATCTCCTTGACCGGGGCCGGCTCGTCGTGCGCGCGGTAGAGCTGGCGCGCCACGGCCTTGTACAGGGTGTCGTTGACCAGGGTGGACTTGCCCGACCCCGAGACCCCGGTGACGCAGGTGAACAGGCCCACGGGCACGTCCACGCTCACGTTCTTCAGGTTGTTGCCGGTCGCACCGATGATCTGCAGGCGCTGGAGTTCGGTGTGCGCCGTGCCCTTTTTTGCGGTTCGCGGTTCGGCCTCACCGCGCAGGGGCAGCCAGGGGGTGCGGCGCTTGGGCAGAGGGATCTTCAGGGTGCCCGCCAGGTACTGCCCGGTCAGGGAATCAGGGTGGGCTTTGACCTCGTCGTAAGTGCCCTGGGCCACCACGCGCCCGCCATGCACGCCGGCGCCCGGGCCCATGTCGATCAGGTGATCGGCCGCGCGCATCATGTCCTCGTCGTGCTCCACCACCAGCACGCTGTTGCCGATATCGCGCAGGTGCCGCAGGGTCTCGATCAGGCGGTCGTTGTCGCGCTGGTGCAGACCGATGCTGGGCTCGTCCAGCACGTACATCACGCCGGTCAGGCCGCTGCCGATCTGGCTGGCCAGGCGGATGCGCTGGGCCTCGCCGCCTGACAGCGTCTCGGCGCTGCGGTCCAGGCTCAGGTAGTTCAGGCCCACGTCGTTGAGAAACTTCAGGCGCAGGCGGATTTCGCGCACCACCTTGTCGGCGATGCCGGCCTTGGCGCCGTGCAGTTGCAGCTGCTCGAAGTAATCGAAACATTCGCGCAGTGTCAGGCGGCTGACCTCGAAGATCGCACGGGCCTGCGCGTCCTCGCCCAGCTTCACGTGCCGTGCTTCGGGGCGCAGGCGCGTGCCCGCGCAGGCCGGGCAGGGCTGGGTGCCGCGCAGCCGGGCCAGGTCCTCGCGCACCAGGGCCGAATCGGTCTCGCGGTAGCGCCGCGTCATGTTGGGGATGATGCCCTCGAAGGGGTGGGTCTTGCTGACCTTGCGGCCCTTGGAGGCCCCGGAGTCCATCACGTAGCTGAACTTGATCTCGTCCTCGCCCGAACCGTGCAGAAGAACCTCCTGGATCGGCAGCGGCAGCTCCTCGAAAGGACCTTCGAGCTTGAACTTGTAGTGCTTGGCCAGGCTCTCCAGCATGGCGTAGTAATAGGCGTTGCGCCGGTCCCAGCCCTTGATGGCGCCGCCGGCCAGGCTCAGGCTGGGGAAGGCCACCACCCGCGCCGGGTCGAAGAACTCCTGCTGGCCGATGCCGTCGCAGCTGGGGCAGGCCCCTTGCGGCGAGTTGAAGGAGAACAGGCGCGGTTCGAGCTCGCTGATCGAGTAGTGGCACAGCGGGCAGGCGTAGCGGGCATTGAACATGTGCTCGGTGCTGCTGTCCGTCTCCAGCGCGATGGCGCGGCCCTGGGCGATGCGCAGCGCGGCCTCAAAGCTTTCGGCCAGGCGCTGGCGCAGTGCGGCGTGTTCGGGCTCATCGGCGCTACGCACCTTGAGGCGGTCGATCACCACGTCAATGTCGTGCTTCTCGGTCTTCTTGAGCGTGGGCAGCTCATCGAAGTTGAGGGCCTGGCCGTCGATGCGAAAGCGCACGTAGCCCTGCGCCTGCATGTCCTCGAAGACCTCGTTGAACTCGCCCTTTTTCTGGCGCGCCAGCGGCGCCAGGATCATCAGGCGCGTATCGGCCGGCAGGGCCAGCACGGCGTCCACCATCTGGCTCACGGTCTGTGCCTGCAGCGGCAGGTTGTGGTCGGGGCAGTGGGGCGTGCCGGCGCGCGCGTAGAGCAGGCGCAGGTAGTCGTGGATCTCGGTCACCGTGCCCACGGTGGAGCGCGGGTTGTGGCTGGTGGCCTTCTGCTCGATGCTGATGGCCGGCGACAGGCCCTCGATCAGGTCCACGTCGGGCTTGTCCATGAGCTGCAGGAACTGGCGCGCGTAGGTCGAGAGGCTTTCCACGTAACGGCGCTGGCCCTCGGCATAGAGCGTGTCGAAGGCCAGGCTGGACTTGCCCGAACCCGAGAGGCCCGTGATCACCACCAGCTGGTTGCGCGGGATGTCCAGGTCGATGTTCTTCAGGTTGTGCGTGCGTGCCCCCCGGATATGCATGGCCTGCTGCTGCAGGGCGTGGGCCAGGTAAGGACCGGAGTCTTCTTCGGCGAGAACGGGGGCGCGCTGGCCATCGGGGGTGGAGTTCAAGGGCAGCCTATGGGCAAAACCGTCCATGATAGAGAATTCCGGTCGACCTGACACGCCGGCCGGCCGGATCGGGGACAATACAGGTCCTGCCCGCCCCTGCGCGGGCCTTCTCTATTCCGGTGCCCGCTTTCCCGTGTCCTCTACTGCCGCCTTCCCCGCCGCCAGCCCTGACGCCTACGCCATGACCGCGCGCGAGCGGCGCGCCAGCGCTTCGCTGGCCGCCATCTTCGCCCTGCGCATGCTGGGCCTGTTCCTGGTGCTGCCGGTCTTCGCGCTGGAAGCGGCCCGTTACCCGGGCGGCGGCGACCCCGTGCTCATCGGCCTGGCCATGGGCATCTACGGCCTGACCCAGGGCCTCTTGCAGATCCCCTTCGGCATGGCTTCCGACCGGCTGGGGCGCAAGCGCGTCATCATCGCCGGCCTGCTGGTCTTTGCCCTGGGCAGTTTCGTGGCGGCCCTGGCCGGCAGCCTGACCTGGCTCATCATCGGCCGTGCCCTGCAGGGTGCCGGCGCCGTCTCGGCCGCCGTCACGGCCCTGCTGGCGGACCAGACCCGTGACGAGGTGCGCACCAAGGCCATGGCCCTGGTGGGCGCCAGCATCGGCCTGATGTTCGCGCTCTCCCTGTTGCTGGCGCCCCTGCTGGTGACGCACATCGGCCTGGCCGGCCTGTTCACGCTCACGGGTTCGCTGGCCCTGGCCGGCGTGGCCGTGGTGATCTGGTGGGTGCCCGCCGAACCCCTGCAGCACAAGAACCAGCCGCGCGGCAAGCTCTCCGAAGTGCTCACGCACACCGCCCTGCTGCGCCTGGACGCCGGTGTGTTCATCCTGCATGCCGTGCAGCTGGCCATGTGGGTGGCCATCCCCGCCCTGCTGGTGAAAGCGGGCCTGCCCCCGGCGCAGCACTGGTGGGTCTACCTGCCGGCCGTGCTGGCGTCCTTCGTCGTCATGGGCGTGACCCTGTTCCCGCTGGAGCGGCGTGGTTACCTGCGCGCCGTTTTCCTGGGCGCCATCGGCCTGGTCGCCCTGGTGCAGCTGGGCCTGCTGTGGGCCGCGCAGGCCCCGCACATCGCCTGGCTGGCCTTCATGCTCTTCCTGTTCTTCTGCGGCTTCAACGTGCTCGAAGCCAGCCAGCCCAGCCTGGCCTCGCGCGTGGCCCCGCCCCATGCCCGCGGCGCGGCCCTGGGCGTATACAACACCTTGCAGTCCCTGGGCTTCTTCGCCGGCGGCGCGGCCGGCGGCTGGCTGGTCAAGACCCAGGGTGCGCCGGCCCTTTTCATCGCCTGCGCGATGGGCATGGGCCTGTGGCTGCTGCTGGCCTGGCCCATGGTGGCGCCCGGGCGCAAAGCGCCATAATCACCCGAATCTCTGGAGGAATTCCCCATGGCATCCGTCAACAAAGTCATCCTCGTCGGCAACTGCGGCCGCGACCCCGAAATCCGTTACCTGCCCTCGGGCCAGGCCGTGGCCAATGTCAGCGTGGCCACCTCCAGCCGCCGCAAGGACAAGAACTCCGGCGAAATGATCGAAGACACCCAGTGGCACCGCGTCACCTTCTATGACCGCCTAGCCGAGATCGCCGGCGAGTACCTCAAGAAGGGCCGCCCGGTCTACGTCGAAGGCCGCCTGAAGTACGGCAAGTTCACCAACAAGGATGGCCACGAGCAGAACACCGTGGACATCATCGCCACCGAAATGCAACTGCTCGGTGGCCGTGAAGGCTCGGGCGGCCCGGACGAAGACGGCGGTGGCGCCCCGCGTCGCAGCGCTCCCCCGGCTTCGCGCCCGGCCGCCGGCGCCGCTCCGCGCCCGCAGACCCCGGCCAAATCGGCCAGCGGCTTCGAGGACATGGACGACGACATCCCGTTCTGAGTTCGATAAACCCGCTTCATTGGGATACAGGCTCGATCCCCTGCGGGATCAGTATTGGATCGGCGCCGAGGCGTCATCGCGGCCGGCGGTCTGTTCCCTGCTTGAGCTGCGGCCCGAGGCAGGCTACGGTTGCGCCTTCGACGGAGCAGCCATGGGAATGAGGACAGTCACACGCAAGCCGGTTTGATTTGCATTGTCGGTGAAGCCCAGGCGAATTTCCGCACCGATGCGGTTGGCAATCGTTTGAACGATGGAGAGGCCCAGACCTGAGCCGGGCTGCTCGTTGCCTAGGATGCGGTAGAACGGATCGAACACGCTGTCCCGCTCGTGCACCGCGATACCTGGCCCAGTGTCCTGAACAAGCAGCGTCACGAGACCCTCCTGAACGCCGACCGAGAGGTCAACTCGCCCACCCTCTGGCGAGTAGCGGACAGCGTTGTCTACCAGATTCTTGACCACGGCGATCATGTCTGGCTCGCTCACCCACACCTGGGCATCCTGTTCTCCCTCTACGCCAACGTCGATGTGCTTGGCCTCGGCGAGTGGCATGAGGTCTTCCAGCACGCGCCGGTAAATGCCCTGGATGGATACCGGTGACCTCGGCGATTCGGCAGTGGACTGCACTTTGGCCAAAGTCAGAAGTTGATCCAGCAGGCTGCGGCCGCGCTCGATCCCTTGGCGCAGAACGGTCAGCCGTTCGCGCGCCAGGGCGGGCATTTCTGCGTCTGACAGCCGCTCCGCCTGCAGCGACAGGGCGGTCAGCGGCGAGCGCAACTCGTGCGCTGCGTCGGCGACAAATCGGCGCTGGGACTCCATCGCTCGTCCCACACGGGCGAGCAGACGATTGATCGCCACGGCGAACGGCCGTACCTCGACGGGAAGGTGAAGTTCTTCGATGGGGTGCAGCTCTTGCTCGGCGCGCTGGTCGATTTCCTTGGAAAGCGTCGAAATGGGCCGAAACATCTTGCGCACCAGATCGGCCACGATCAGCAGCAGAACGGGCACGAGGATCAGGAAAGGCATAACGGTGCGAAGCGCACCGTTATGGGCAATTTCATTGCGGAAACCGGACGCCTGGGCCACGGCGATCCGTTCGCCAGCTCCCGTTGTCTTGACCAGCACGCGGTATGTTTCCCCGCCAACATCCAGCGTGTGCATGCCATCAGCCAGCGTCGCAGGCAAAGGAAGTTGTCCACCGTTGTCCATGCCTGATGTGGAGGGATTTCCCTTGCCCAAGGGCTGGACGATCACGCGCGATTCTTCGTCGCCGTCTCTGTTGCGAGCATCGGTGGCCGGAGAGGTGGGCGACAGGCGCCGCCGATCCACGAGTTGTGCTATCTGGCGCAATACATCATCTTGCAGCTCATGCGCTTCGTCGAAGGCCGACAGAAACGAGAAAATACCCGCCACAACAGCCACAAAGAGGATGGCCAAAGACAGGGTCAAGGACAGTTTGAGCTGAACCGAATCGTTCAAGCGCTTTTTGAAACCATCCATCCAACCCCCCTGACGTTCTTGATGACTCCGCTGCCCAGCTTGCGCCGCAACGCATGGATCAGAAACTCGACGGCATTGCTTTCGACCTCTTCTCCCCAGCCGTAAATCCGGTCCTCCAGCGCGCTTCGAGACAGAATGGCTCCCGGCCGAATCAGCAGGGCTTGCAGCAAGGAGAACTCGCGGTTGGACAGTTGCACCGGAGAGCCGCCATGGATGGCGGCCTCTTTTGTGGCCGGATCGAGCGACACCACGCCGTTGCTGAGAACGGGAGTGGCAGCGCCGCCCTTGCGCCGCAGGACAGCGCGCATCCGGGCCAGCAGCTCCGCCATCTCGAAAGGCTTGAGCACGTAGTCATCGGCCCCGCCATCCAGACCACGCAGGCGGTCGTTCAGGCCATCGCGCGCCGTGATGATGAGCAAGGAAATCGGGTTGTCCTTGGCGCGGATGCTGGTCAGCACGTCGAGTCCATCCTTGCCGGGCAGGCCGAGGTCCAGGAGCACCAGGTCATAGTGCTGGCAATCCAGTGTCGCCAGGGCGGTCTGACCGTTCTTAACCCAGTCTGTCGCATAAGAGGCATCTCTCAATGCGCCCTGGATCGCTTCTCCAATCATGGGATCGTCTTCAACCAGCAGTACCCGCATTCTCCCTCCGTTCAAAAGCTTTTCAATGTGCTGTTCTCGCTGCCCGCTGTCTGAACAGCAGAAGAGCCGCCAGCATGAATGCCAACAGTACGGCCGATGCCGAATAGCGGCTCAGTGCTAGCCCCCACGCGCTCAGTGGCTTGTCCAGAAAGTCGCCGACCACAGCTCCCAATGGGCGAGTCAGAATGAAGGCTGCCCAGAACAGCAACGTGCGGGACACGCTTGTCCAGTAATAGGCTGCCACGACCAACGCGAGCAATCCGCCAAACACGATGGCCGCACCGACGTAACCAAGGCCTGCCGTATCAGCCGT
>JAGWTL010000085.1 GCA_028869035.1 Burkholderiales bacterium
CCTCGATCAATCTAGCAATTTTCGCGCCAACTCTGCGCACGGGCATCGATCAAAATGTCGACAAACAAATCATCATTTGTTTTTTGTTTGTCGACATTAGTGTTTACACTAATGTCGACTAAATTCAAAAAAGCCATCATGAATACACTGGCAGGCTGGATACCGCCACTGCCTTCATTCAGGAGTTCCCATGTCCCCCACCCTGCGCCTAGGCGTGCTCACCCCCTCGTCCAACACAGCTCTGGAGCCACTCACCTGCGCCATCGCATCGAGCATGGAAAATGTCAGCGCCCACTTTTCAAGATTCCGGGTGACCGAGATCTCGCTGCAGCCCAAGGCACTCGGACAGTTCGATGACGGCAACATCCTGGCCGCCGCCGAACTGCTGGCCGATGCTCATGTGGACGTGATCGGCTGGAGCGGCACCGCCGCCGGCTGGCGCGGTTTTGGCACCGACCAGCAGCTGGTCGAGCGCATCCACGCGCGCACCGGACGACGCGCCAGCACCGCCGTGCTGGCGCTCAACGAGCTGCTGGCCTTGCGCGGCATCGAGCGGCTGGCGCTGGTGACCCCTTACACCGGTGACGTGCAGCAACGCATCGTGGCGAATTACCGCGCCATCGGCGTGGAGGTGGTGGCCGAACGTCACCTGGGCATCAGCGTCAACCATGACTTCGCACTGGTCACGCCCGAGACGCTGCAGGGACTGATGCGCGAGGCCGCGGCGGCCCGGCCTCAGGCCATCGTCACCTACTGCACCAACCTGCGCGCGGCGCAATTGGCGCCCGCGGTGGAGGCGGAGCTGGGCATTCCCCTGCTGGACACGGTAAGCACCACCGTATGGGGCATGCTGCGGGCCGCGGGCGCCGATCCGGCGCAGGTGAGCGGCTGGGGGCAGCTGTATGGCTGGCGCTGATGAGCACCCCCGGGGGTGCGCCGGGCATCAGAAGCAGCACGCCGATAGAATGCCTGGCGACAGTCGTGTCGACACTTCGTCGCCCCTGTCCCACCTGAACCCGACCATGCCACGCACTGCGAAATCCGCGCTGCCCGCCGCTCGCCTGGAGCGCGAAAAAGCCAATGACGAGATCTACGAGAAGATCTACATCGCCATCCTGGAACATCGCCTGCACCCCGGCACCAAGCTGGGCGAAGACCGGCTGGCTAGCATCTTCGACGTCAGCCGCGCCCGCGTGCGCGAAGTGCTGGCGCGCCTGGCCCATGAACAGATCGTGGACCTGTTCCCGCAGCGCGGCGCCTTCGTGGCCAAGCCCACGCCCGAACAGGCCATGGACGTGTTCGAGGCGCGCCGCCTGATCGAACCGGCGGTGATGCGCCGCCTGATCACCACGCTCACCCCCGACAAGATAGCGCGCCTGCGCCAGCACCAGGAACTGGAGCAGGACGCGCGCCGCCGCGACGACCGCCGTGCCGTCGTGCGCCTGTCGGGTGAATTCCACCAACTGCTGGCCGAGCTAGCCGGAAACTCGGCGCTGGCTCGCAGCCTGCGCGAACTCTCGACCCTGACCTGCCTGATCATCTTCCTTTATGACGCACCCACGGCCATCAGCTGCCGCGCCGACGAGCATTCGGACATCATCGAGGCGATATCCAAGCGCAATTCCCACCTCGCCGAGAAGCTGATGCTGGAGCATCTGGACCACATCGAGAAAAGCCTGTCGCTGGACACCTCGCCCGTGGAGATCGATCTGGAGGCTGTGTTCCGCGACTGAGCCCCGACACCGGGGAACCCCATCGGCGGTGTTTTTGCGGGCGTGCCGCGGGCCTGGCCGGTCTGGAGCGGTGCAGAACCTAGAATAGCGCCCACACCACGTCACCGCCCGAGCCCCCATGGACCACCCCGGCAATCTTTACGTCATCGCCGCCCCCAGCGGGGCCGGCAAGTCCAGCCTGGTCAAGGGCCTGCTGGCGCAGGACGCGCACCTGCAGCTCTCGGTCTCGCACACCACCCGCTCGCCGCGCGGACAGGAGCAGAACGGGCGCGAGTACTACTTCGTCTCGCCCGCCGCCTTCGACGCCATGGTCCGGGCCGACGCCTTCGTCGAATGGGCCCATGTGCACAGCCAGCGCTACGGCACCTCGCGCCAGGCCATCGAGGACAAGATCCGCGCGGGTGCCGACATCGTGCTGGAGATCGACTACCAGGGCGCCATGCAGATCAAGAAACTGTTCCCGGACGCCGTCACCATCTTCATCCTGCCCCCGAGCTGGGAGGAACTGCGCACCCGGCTGGTCAAGCGCGGCGAGGACGCCGCGGAGGTGATCGCCCTGCGCCTGGAAAATGCCGCCGCCGAGATGGCCCAGGCACCGAAATTCGATTTCGTTATAATTAACGACTTGTTCGAGCGCGCGCTGGCCGACCTTCAATTGGTCGTCAATGCCCAGCGGCTGCGGTACCCGGCCCAGCGCCGGGCCCGGCCCGACACCTTCCAGGCGCTGCGCCTGCCCTGATGCCGGATTCTCCCGGTCCACTGGAGTTAATACATGGCCCGTATCACCGTCGAAGACTGCCTGCAGCAGATCCCCAACCGCTTTCAGCTCGTGCTGGCCGCGACCTACCGCGCCCGCATGCTCAGCCAGGGCCACGCACCCAAGATCGAGAGCAAGAACAAGCCGGGCGTGACCGCCCTGCGCGAGATCGCTGAAGGCAAGATCGGTTTGGAGATGCTCAAGAAGGTTCCGGTCTGAGACGACCCCCGCCTGCCCCCATAAAAGCACCGTCCGCGGTGCTTTTTTCTCGCCCGGACACAGGGCTGGCCGCGGCACTATATATTCAGGGGGTGAGTACCCTGCTCCCTACCCCTTCTGCCGCACCGCCTGCCCCCGGTCTGCCTGAACTGGCCGACCCGGCGGCAGCCAATGCCGCCGCGGCGAGCTTCGCCAGCCTCACCGCCCGTCTGGACTACCTCTCGCCCGCGGACCTAGAGCAAGTACGCCAGGCCTACCGCTTCGCCGACGAAGCCCACCTGGGCCAGTTGCGCAACAGCGGCGAACCCTATATCACCCACCCCATCGCCGTGGCCGCCCAGTGCGCCGAGTGGAAACTCGACGCCCAGGCCCTGATGGCCGCCCTGCTGCACGATGCACTGGAAGACTGTGGCGTGAGCAAGGTCGAACTGATCGAGCGTTTCGGCTCCCCCGTGGCCGAGCTGGTGGACGGCCTGACCAAGCTCGACAAGCTGCAGTTCAACACGCGCGAGGAAAGCCAGGCCGAATCCTTCCGCAAGATGCTGCTGGCCATGGCGCGCGACGTGCGCGTCATCCTGATCAAGCTGGCCGACCGCAGCCACAATATGCGCACCCTGGCCGACGTGCCGCGCGCCAAGTGGGCGCGGATCGCCTCGGAAACCCAGGAGATCTACGCCCCCATCGCCTACCGCCTGGGCCTGAACCAGGCCTACCGCGAACTGCAGGATCTGTCCTTCCGCCACCTGCACCCCTGGCGCCATGTCATCCTCGAAAAGGCGCTGGAGCGCGCCCGCAACCGCCGCCGCGACCTGATCCAGAAAGTGCGCAAGGAGGTCGAGGCCGCCTTTGACACGACAGGTATGTCCGTACGCATCGGCGGGCGCGAGAAGACGCTTTATTCCATCTACCGCAAGATGGACGAGAAGCACCTGAGCTTCGCGCAGATCAGCGACATGTACGGTTTCCGCCTGCTCGTACCCAGCCAGGCCGACTGCTACACGGCCCTGGGCACGCTGCACCAGATCTACAAACCGGTTCCAGGCAAATTCAAGGACCATATCGCCATCCCCAAGCTCAACGGCTACCAGTCCTTGCACACCACGCTGATCGGCCCTTCGGGCGTGAACATCGAGTTCCAGATCCGCACCGAGGCCATGCATGTGGTGGCCGAATCGGGCGTGGCCGCGCACTGGCTCTACAAGGCCAACGAACCCGAGAGCCCCACCACCGCACGCCTGGGCGCCCAGTGGCTGCAGTCCTTGCTGGACATCCAGAACGAGACGCGCGACGCCGCCGAGTTCTGGGACCATGTCAAGGTGGATCTGTTCCCCGACGCGGTCTACGTCTTCACGCCCAAGAGCAAGATCATGGCGCTGCCGCGCGGCGCCACCGTGGTCGACTTCGCTTACGCCATCCACAGCGACATCGGCGATCGCACCATGGCCGCACGCATCAACGGTCAGCAGGTGCCGCTGCGCACCGAGCTCAAGAACGGCGACGTGGTCGAGGTCGTCACCGCGCCCGTCTCGGCGCCCAACCCGGCCTGGCTGAGTTTTGTGCGCACCGGCCGGGCGCGCTCCAAAATCCGCCATCACCTCAAGACCCTGGAACAGACCGAGTCCGAAGGGCTGGGCGAAAAACTGCTGCTGCAGGCGCTGCGTGCCGAGGGAATCGAACGTTTCCCAACCGACGACGACGGCGCACGCGCCGGCATCTGGGACAAGCTGCTGCGCTTCACCGGCAACCGCAACCGGGCCGAACTGCTGGTCGACATCGGACTGGGCAAGCGCATTGCCGGCATCGTCGCCAAGCGCATGGCCACCCTGCTGGCCGAAAGCGGCGAAAAGCCCGATGCCGTACTGATGAGCCGCGAACGGTTCAATGCCGAAGCGTCCGGGCACAACACCGTCATCGTGGACGGCAGCGAAAACGCCTCGGTACAGTACGCCAGCTGCTGCCGCCCCATCCCGGGCGACACCATCGTCGGCTACCTCGGTCGCGGCGAAGGTCTGGTGGTGCATGCCGAAGACTGCACCGTGGCCCGCAAGCTGCGCAACAAGGACAGCGAGCGTTTCATCGGCGTGGAGTGGTCGGACGAGCCGGCCCGCGCTTTCGAGACCGGCATCGTGGTCACGGTCAACAACGGCAAGGGTGTGCTGGCGCGCGTGGCCTCGGCCCTGGCCGCCTCGGAAGCCGACATCATCCACATCGACATGGGCCAGGAAGCGGCCCAGGAAACCACCGACCTGCGCTTTGTCATCGCCGTACGCGACCGCCAGCACCTCGCCACGGCCCTGCGCAACCTGCAGCGCACGTCTTCGGTGCTGCAGGCGCGACGCAGCACCACTGCGCCCGATTGATCAGCGCGCCGCAACCGGCGCCGGGTACTGCACTGCCAGCACCTCGATCTCCTCCACCCCGGCCGGGGTCACCAGCCTGAGAACATCCCCCACACGCGCCTTGAGCAGGGTGCGCGCCACCGGCGCCACCCAGCTGACCTGGCCTTGCAGGCTGTCGGCTTCGTCGATGCCCAGGATCGTGATGGTGCGGACCAGGCCGGCCTGGTCCGCATAGGTGGTCGTCGCGCCGAAGAAAATCTGGTCGCTGCCATGGTGCACGCTGGGGTCCGTGACCTCGGCGATCTCCAGGCGCTTGGTCAGGAAGCGGATGCGCCGGTCGATTTCGCGCAGACGCTTTTTGCCGTAAAGGTAGTCGCCATTCTCCGAACGGTCGCCATTGCCGGCCGCCCAGTGCACGATCTCCACCACCTTGGGCCGCTCCTCGTCGATCAGCGCCATCAACTCGACACGCAGGCGGGCATAACCGTCAGGTGTGATGTAGTTCTTGCCGCCAGCCGGCAGGGCGGGCAGTTGCGCTTCGTCGTCCTCGTCGTTGTCGGATTCGCGGGTAAAGGCTTTGCTCATGGCATCGTCCTGTGGGCCAGAAATGGTACGGGCAAAAGAAAAAGCCCGCACACGGCGGGCTGCATCAGGGAGAAGGGGGAGAAGGCTTTACGCCCGCGCCATCCGCAACTTCATCGAGAACTCCTGCAGCGCAGCAATGCCGCTCTCTTCGGCGCGGTGGCACCAGGCCTGCAGATTGGCCAGCAGTTGCTCGCGCGAGAGCGAGGTGTTCAGCCAGAGCTGGCGCAGTTCTTCACGCATGGTGACCATCTTGTCCAGCACCGGGGAGGCGGCACGGGCCTTGGCCAGTTCGGGAACCACGGTAGCTGGCACCTTGTCTTCGTCGCGGTGCAGCCAGCGGGCGGCGGCCTTGACCACGGCGGTGTCAGCCGTGCGGGCCTTGAGCACCGCCACTTCATGCTGGAAGGCACGCTGCATGCCGGCGGCGTAGCCCGCCATGATCTCGTAGCGGTTGGCGATCAGGGCCTCGAGGGTCTTGTCGTCGGCCACCGGCTTGATGTCGCCCAGGGCCAGCTTGGGTGCGGTCTTCTTGACCTTGGCCAGGCCCATGGCGCTCAGGATGCTGATGTAGAGCCAGCCGATGTCGAATTCATAGGGCTTGACCGACAGCTTGGCCGAGGTCGGGTAGGTGTGGTGGTTGTTGTGCAACTCCTCACCGCCGATGATGATGCCCCAGGGCGAGATGTTGGTGCTGGCGTCGGGCGCCTCGAAGTTGCGATAACCCCAGTAGTGGCCGATGCCGTTGATGATGCCGGCCGCGGTGATCGGGATCCAGGCCATCTGCAGGGCCCACACGGCGGCACCGGCGGCGCCGAAGAGCATCAGGTCGATGATGAGCATCACGCCCACACCCTGCCAGGAATAGCGGGTGTAGAGATTGCGCTCGATCCAGTCGTCCGGGGTGCCGTGGCCGAAACGGGCCATGGTTTCCTGGTTCTTGGCTTCGGCGCGATACAGCTCGGAGCCTTCGAAGAAGACCTTCTTGATGCCGTAGACCTGCGGGCTGTGCGGGTCTTCGGCCTGCTCGCACTTGGCGTGGTGCTTGCGGTGAATGGCAGCCCATTCCTTGGTCACCATGCCGGTCGTCAGCCACAGCCAGAGACGGAAGAAGTGCGAGGGAATGGCGTGCAGGTCCAGCGCGCGGTGCGCCTGGTGGCGGTGCAGGAAGATGGTGACGCTGGCGATCGTGACGTGGGTCAGGGCCAGGGCGACCAGAACGGTCTGCCACCAGCTCAGGTCCAGCAGGCCGTGCGCAAGCCATTCAACGGCCGCATTCAGCACAGCCCAGTCAGGTAAGAACATAGAAGTCTCTCAACGTAGTGAATAGGAATAAGCCCAGCCTTAAATAAGGAACGGGGCCAGTGGCATGGATTCTAAAGGTTCCACCCTGTTTTGACCATAGCCGGCCATCTTTAGGCAAAAAACCTTAATTCAAGTCAGATGTCTACTTTTTTTGCCAAATTGCGGCGAAGAAGCCGTCTGTTTGATGCAGATGGGGCCAAAGACGCAGGTATTTCCGACCATTGTCGCCCCCGTGACAAAGGCGCTCACCCCCCGGGACCTTGAGTTGGGTCAACAGCTCGCCGGCGTCCAGGGGCTGGAAGTCGGCGTGGGCAGCGGAAAAGGCCTCGGCAATGGCTTCGTTTTCCTGGGGCAAAACGCTGCAGGTGGCATAGACCAGGCGCCCACCGGGCTTGAGCAGGCGGGCCGCGCTGGCCAGGATCGCGGTCTGCTTGACCGTCATTTCTTCCACGGCCTGCGGGCTTTGGCGCCATTTCAGGTCCGGGTTGCGGCGCAGGGTGCCCAGGCCGGAACAGGGGGCGTCGACCAGCACGCGGTCGATCTTGCCGACCAGGCGCTTGATGCGCTCGTCACGCTCATGGGCAATCGCGGCCGGATGCACATTGGACAGGCCGCTGCGCGCCAGGCGGGGCTTGAGCGCCTCCAGACGATGCCCCGAGGTATCGAAGGCATAAAGCCGGCCGGTGCTGCGCATGGCCGCACCGATGGCCAAGGTCTTGCCGCCGGCGCCGGCGCAGAAGTCCACCACCATCTCGCCACGGTGCGCATCGAGCAGCAGGGCCAGCAGCTGCGAGCCCTCGTCCTGCACCTCGATGGCGCCGCGCGTGAACACGTCCAGCTTGTTCAGGGCCGGCTTGTCCCCGATGCGCAGGCCCCAGGGTGAATAGGGCGTGGGCAGGGACTTGATGCCCGCCGCCTGCAATTCCTTCTGGATCGCTTCGCGCTTGGCGAGCTGGGTGTTGACACGCAGGTCCAGGCCTGCGCCCAGGTTCAGGCTCTCGACCAGGGGCCAGAAGCCCTGGCCCAGTTGATCCTTGAGCGGCTGCACCAGCCATTCCGGCAGGTTGTGGCGGTGCAGATCCATCAATTCTTCAGGCTTGACCCGGTCGCACTGGTCCAGCCACTGCTTTTCCTGATCACTCAGCACGCTCTTGACGAAGTCGCGCGGGCCATAAAACCCCAGGATGGCCAGGCGCCGTTCCCTGGGCCCGCTGCCTGAGAGCGCCAGCTTCTCGAACAGCAGCTTCTTGCGCAGCACGGTGTAGATGGTCTCGGCCAGGGTGGCGCGCTCACGCGGGCCCAGGCCACGGTGGTCGCGGAAAAAACGCGAGACGATGGCATCAGCCGGGTGATCGAACTTGAGGGTGAGCCGGACCAGCTCGGTGCAGACGTCCAGCAGGGCTTGGGGATGCATATCTTGTTGTTTGGAACTTGGTCTAGGATTGTCCCATGCGCCGCCGGGCCGTTCCCCAGGCGCATACCGTAGCGCGTCGCGCGAAGGCCACCGAATGCAAGAAGAAAAACTCCCCCCGCTGATCGAAACCCGCCCCGGCCTCTACCGCCACTACAAGAACCTGATGTACGAGGTGCTGGGTACCGTGCGCCACAGCGAGACGCTGGAGCCCATGACCCTGTACCGCGCGCTTTACGGCGAGCACGGCCTGTGGGTGCGGCCGGCGGCCATGTTCAACGAGGAAGTGGTGATCGAGGGCGTGCGCCAGCCACGCTTTGCCTGGGCAGGAGAAAGCTCCCCGGCGGAAACCTGATGCTACATTTTTTGTAGCAAATCAGCAATGACCCGCGGATAGATCAGGTGCTCCTGCGTCAGTACGCGGGCGGCCAGGGTGTGTTCGTCGTCCTGCGGCAGCACCGGCACCACGGCCTGGGCCAGGATGGGGCCGTGGTCCAGCTCGGCCGTGACCTGGTGCACGGTGGCGCCGGCGAACTTGCAGCCGGCCTCGATGGCGCGGCGGTGCGTGTGCAGGCCCGTGAAGGCCGGCAGCAGCGAGGGGTGGATGTTGAGCAGGCACCCGGCGTAATGCCCGACGAAACCCGGCGTCAGGATGCGCATGAAACCGGCCAGCACCACCAGCGCCGGCTGCTGGGCGTCGATGGCGGTCATCAGAGCGGCGTCAAAGGCCTCGCGCGTGGCATGGGCCTTGTGGTCCAGCACGGCCGTGGGGATGCCTTTTTCGCGCGCGAAGACCAGGCCCTTGGCGTCGGCCTTGTTGCTCAGCACGGCCGCCACGCGGGCGCCGAATTTGTCTGACCAGCGCTCGCGCTCGGCCGTCTGGACGATGGCCGCCATATTGGAGCCGCCGCCCGAAATCAGGATGACGATGTTTTTCATTTTTTGCCTATAGCTCAGACCGGATTTTGCACGGGCAGACGAGTAGCCAACGATGCCAGGCGCGAAACACCACGGAACCGGCTCCGCCGGGCCGCTGGTGTTGTCCCCTAGAGGGGAAGGCGGGGCGACGCAGTGGCACCACCTCAGGGGTGGGTCAATTCCTTCGGGTTGTCACGGTTTGGACAGTCATTTGCGAACGTCCGTGCTTAAATTTGGGAACCTGCGGCTCGAGCCATCACCGGAGACAGACATGGATTTGGCGTTCACCCCCGAAGAACAGAACTTCCGCGAGGAAATCCGCGCCTGGGTGCGCGCGAACCTCCCGGCCGACATCTCGCACAAGGTGCACAACGCCCTGCAACTGACCCGCGACGACCACCAGCGCTGGGCCAGAATCCTGGGCCAAAAGGGCTGGCTGGGCTGGGGCTGGCCCAAGCAGTTCGGCGGCCCGGGCTGGAACGCGATTCAGAAGCACCTGTTCGAAGAAGAAAACGCGCTGGCCGGTGCGCCGCGTGTCATTCCCTTCGGTCCCGTGATGGTGGCCCCGGTCATCATGGCCTTCGGCAGCCCCGAGCAGCAAAAGCGTTTCCTGCCCGGCATCGCCAGCGGCGAAGTGTGGTGGAGCCAGGGCTACAGCGAACCGGGCTCCGGCTCGGACCTGGCCTCCGTGAAGACCCGCGCCGAGCGCAAGGGTGACAAGTACATCGTCAACGGCCAGAAGACCTGGACCACGCTGGGTCAGTACGGCGAGTGGATCTTCTGCCTGGTGCGCACCGGCAACGAAGGCAAGCCGCAGACCGGCATCTCCTTCCTGCTGATCGACATGAAGTCCAGGGGCGTCACCGTGCGCCCCATCAAGCTGCTCGACGGCGAGTGCGAAGTCAACGAGGTCTTCTTCGACAATGTCGAAGTGCCGGCCGAGAATCTGATCGGCGAGGAGAACAAGGGCTGGACCTATGCCAAGCATCTG
>JAGWTL010000086.1 GCA_028869035.1 Burkholderiales bacterium
CGGTGGAAGACCACGCCTGGCGCCTGTACCGCCACCTCAAGGGCGAGGCCGCGCCGCTGCCACCGGCCTTCGTGACCGCGCTGGAGATGAGCGCGCAGGCCCATGCGGCCATGGTGGCGGCGGTGGCGCCCTGTATCGACACGGCGATTTCCAAGACCGTCAACGTGCCGGCCGACTACCCCTACGCCGATTTCCAGGACCTCTACCTGCAGGCCTGGCAGTCGGGCCTCAAGGGCCTGGCCACCTACCGGCCGAATTCGATCCTGGGGAGCGTGCTGAGCACAGGCGTGGCGCCCACGCCGGCCGCGCCGCTGCAGCTGGACGACGCCAACCGGCGCCTGGCGCTGGAGCGCCTGCCCGCGCCCGTGCTGGCCTCGCTGCGCTGGCCGGGCCGCCCCGAGCTGCCCGGCGGCAACCTGGCCTGGAGCTTCATGGTGCACCATCCCTACGGCGAGTTCGCGCTCTTCGTGGGTGAACTGCCGGGCGAGGAAGGCGGGCCGGCCCAGCCCTTCGAGGTCTGGGTCAACGGCGCAGAACAACCGCGCGGCCTGGGCGCGCTGGCCAAGACTCTGTCCATGGATTTGCGCTCCAAGGACCCGGCCTGGCTCAAGCTCAAGCTCGACGCGCTGGCCACCGTGGCGGAAGAACGCGCTTTCGAGATGCCCTTCCCCCCGCACGGCGAACGCCGCCTCTTCCCCGGCGTGGTGGCCGCCACGGCCGCGGTGGTGCGCTGGCGCTGCGAGCAGCTCGGTGTGTGGCGTGAGCGCGCGCAAGCTGCCGCCACCCCGGTGCTCGACGCCATGTTCGCCCGCGAGGAGCCGCTGACCGGCCCCTCGGGCACCCTGGCCTGGGCGGTGGACATCGACAACCCGGGCACGGGCGAGGCCTTCACGCTCACGCTCAAGGAGATCAGCCTGCCCGGCCCCGACGGCACGCCGGTGAACCGGCCCTGCGCCATGGGCCTGTCGGGCAACTACCCGCGCGCGCTCGACGGTCTGGCGCGCCTGCTCTCGCTGGACATGCGTGTGGTGGACCCGGCCTGGATCGGCATGAAGCTGCGCAAGCTGCTCAACTACGCCGAACCCCTGGGCCACTTCATGGCCTTCGTGCCCGGCCTGCCGCACGGCGAACGCCGCCAGCAGACCTGGCCCTCCACCGTGGCCTACATGGCGCGCCTCATCATTCACCGCTACGCCATGCTGGGTGTGCTGGACGCGCAGGGTTACCCGCTGCGCGAGATGGGTGTGCTCGAAACGCCGGATGCACAGGCCGAGAGCGAGGAACCCGCCGCCATGGCCGGGCGCCCCTGCCCCGAGTGCGGCAACCCCACGGTCATCAAGAAAGACGGCTGCGACTTCTGCACCGCCTGCGGTTACGTGGGGCAGTGCGGCTGAGGCGCCACCGGAACCCGGGCCTGCCTCACGGTCGCCGTGACGGGGGCAAGAGGAAGCTCTGCCGCACGCGCTCCACGAGCTCATCCTCGAGGAAGGAACTCGGAAAATTCGAGTTGCGTACCCGGAATACGGAGGACGTCGGCGCCTTGCTGATGGGACGAAACAAGAGGAGATCGTTGCGCCAGGCACGCGCGGTCAGATTGTCGACCACGGCCACGCCTGCGCCGGCGGCTGTCAAAACGCAGGCGACTTGACCCGAGCGGACCTCTATGCGCCCGCGTTTAGACATGAGGGTCTGGGGGTAGGCTTCGGCCACCATCCGGCCCTGAGGCGTGTCGGGGCTGAACGCGATCATCCGCTCCTTCACGATCTCGCGCAGGGGCACCGAGCTTTCTTGCTCGAAGCGATGGCCTTTCGGAAACACACAACTCATCGACCACGAGCCGATGGCTTCTGTCACGAGGGGTGCGTGGTCAATCGGCAGACTGCTGAAGCCCACGTCGGCCTCGCCGATGGTGAGCAGGCGCACCATTTCCCGCACGAGCTGAGACTCCACATAGAAGCAGGAGTCCGGATAGTCTGCCGAGAGCGAGGCCACAGCACCAGGGATGACTTCCAGCAGCAGGCTGGGAGTGGCGAGCACACGCAGCTCCAGGCCACCGCCGGACTTCAGCGCCTGGGCGCGTGCGTCGATGCGTTGCACGCCCCGGTACACCTGCTCGACTTCGGCGTACAGCGCATGCGCCTCGGGCGTGGGTCGCAGCCGCCCCTTGCCGCGCTCGAACAGGCTGACGCCGAGCTGCAGCTCGATGTGGCTGATCATGCGGCTGATGCCAGGCTGCGAGACGTGCAGCAGCCGGGCCGCGTCCGCGGTTGATCCGGTCAGCATGGTGGCGCGGAACACCTCAATCTGTCGCAGGTTCATGGCATCGCTTCGATCTATAACAGTATGTTATTCCATATCATCGAATTGGTATTTGCCTGTTAATGGCGCCATTCATACGATGCCAGCTTTCAACGCCGACATTGGAGACAGCCCATGACTTTGCCTTCCTCTTCGCTCCTGGTGCGCCGCCGCGCGCTACTCTCCGGTGCTGCCGCATTGACAGGTGCCGCCGCCATCTGGCCCGAGCGCGTGTTTGCAAACACTGCCTGGCCTTCGCGCACCGTGCGCATCATCGTGCCCTTTGCCCCCGGCGGCGGTGCCGACAGCTCCGCCCGCGTGCTGGCCGAGCTGTTTGCGGTCCAGCTGGGCCAGGGCGTCATCGTCGAGAACAAGCCGGGCGCTGGCAGTGCGATCGGCGTCAACGCCGCTGCGCAGAGCAAGGATGGTCACACCCTGCTCATGGGCAGCAACAGCATGGTGATCAACCCCTCACTGCTGCCCAACATCGGCTACGACGTAGCGCGCGATTTCGATGCCGTGGGCATGGTTTCGGCCCAGCCGCTGGTGCTGGTCGTGCCGGTCGCCTCTCCGCTGAAGAGCTTTGCCGATGTGGTCTCCGAGGCCAAGGCCAAGCCCGGCCAGCTCATGGCGGGTAACAGCGGCAACGGTACGCTGGCGCACCTGGCGTCGGAGATCTTCGCGAGCCAGACCGGCACCACGCTCACCCCCGTGCCCTACAAGGGCGAGAGCGCGCTCATGCCGGACCTGCTCAGCGGCATGGTGTCCCTGGGCTTCCTGAACCTGCCCAGCGTGCTCTCGCACATCCGCTCGGGCCGTCTGCGTGCGCTGGCCGTGTCCTCGCCGAAGGAAGTGCCGGAGCTGCCAGGTGTGCCCACGTTCCGCTCGTTGAACCAAGCCAGCCTGGAGGTGCAAGGCTGGGCCGCGCTGTTCGCGCCCAAGGGCACGATCCCGGCCGAAGGCCTGGCCAAGCTAGAAAAGCTGCTGGCGGTCGCACTGGCCTCGGACGCGGTGAAGAGCCGCTTTGCCTCGCTAGCCGTGTCGCCGGTAAACCAGAGCCGTGCCGACACTGTGAAGTTCATGCAGGCCGAGACCGCGCGTTACGCCGTCGTGATCAAGGCGCGTGGCATCAAGGCGGATTGAACGTGAGACCTGTGAACGGACGCGCGCCGATGACGGTGGATGTACTTGTCTGCGGCGGTGGCGTCGCCGGCACCATGGCGGCTGTGGCCGCAGCGCGTCAGGGCGCTTCGGCGCTGTTGGTCGAGCGTTACGGCTTCCTCGGAGGCAATGCCACCGGGGGGGCCGTGGCGCAGTTCAACAGCTGGCAGACCGAGAAGGGTCGCCGGGTGATTGCCGGGTTGGCCAGCGAGGTCGTCGAGCGGCTACGTGCCTACCAGGCAGCTGGAAAACACGATGTCTTTGTGATGTCCACCGGGCACCGCATGGATCGCGTGGAGTACGCGCCCGAGGTCCTTAAGCTCGTGCTGGACGATCTCGTGACGGAAGCCGGAGTGCAGCCCATGATGCACGCCAGTGTCTGTGATGTCGTCCGTGAAGGTGAGCACATCCACGCCGTCAGCCTGCTCACAAAGAGCGGTGTGATCGAGGTTCGGCCCCGTGTGGTGATCGATGCATCTGGCGATATCGACGTGCTGTACCGCGCGGGAGCGGACTTCCTGGAGCTGGACGCGGGCGATGTCCTGCAGCCGGCGACCATGATGTTCCGCTTCGGTCCGATCAACTTCGCGCGCTTCGATGCGCTGGCGCCTGCCGAGGTCCAGGCGCTGGCGCGCCAGGGCTACGCTAGCGGTGAACTGGCGCGTGCCGCGCTGCATTCGTCACGCGATCCGTATTCAGCCGACGGCTGGTTCAACATCAGCCGCCTGGGCATCGACGCCACCGACGCCAGTGCCCTGAGCCGTGCCGAGATCGAGGGTCGTCGACAAGCCTGGAAGGCCGCGGCATACCTGCGGCGTGCTGTGCCTGGGTGCGAGAGCGGCAGGCTGCAGGCCTTTGCCACGCAGGTGGGAATTCGCGAGACGCGGCGCGTGCAGGGCGAGCACGTGCTCACGGCCGAGGAACTCCTGCAGCCAGTGAGTTTCGTCGACGGCATTGCCTGCGGTGCCTATCCGATCGACATCCACCCTGCGGCCGGTGGCGAGCTGATCTACAAAGCCCTGGGTGAAGATCATGCGTACCAGATCCCCTATCGCAGCCTAGTTCCGAAGGGCCTCTCGAACGCACTGGTGGCGGGGCGCGGCATCTCGGCCACACACGCAGCGCTGGCCGCGGTCCGGGTGATGACCATCTCGATGGCTGTGGGCCAGGCGGCCGGTACCGCCGCCGCCATGGCGTGCCAGAGCAAGAGTGCGCCCGATGTGCGCAAAGTGGATGCGACAGCCTTACGCGTTAGCCTGCTTGCGCAAGGCGCCTTGGTGGGTGACTGAACGTGCTCATCAATGGTCATACCGAGCTGATTGCTCTCATCGGCTACCCGATGCACACGGTCAGGTCGCCTACGATCTACAACCCGTATTTCGAGTCGGCGGGCATCAATGCGCTGGTCGTCCCCATGGGCTGTCGTCCAGAGCGCTTTGCGGAGCTGATGCGTAGCCTGTTTGCGCTGGAGAACCTGCGCGGTGCACTTATCACCATGCCCCACAAGGTCGCGACGCTGGAGCTGCTGGACGAGGCCAGCGTGGCCGTGAAGGTGGCCGGTTCCTGCAACGCCGTACGTCGCGAGGAGGATGGTCGTCTGGTGGGTGACATGTTTGACGGCGAAGGTTTCGTACGCGGCGTGCGCCGTAAGGGCCTGCGCATGCAGGGCGCGCGAGCGCTGGTGGTGGGCTGCGGCGGTGTGGGTTGTGCCATCGCGGCCTCGTTGGCGGGTGCGGGCGTGGACACGCTGGCCTTGTTCGACGCGAATGCGGCATCGCCGCAGGCCTTGGCCGACCGTTTGCGCCTGTACTACCCGGCGCTGCAGGTGCAGGTAGGTAGCAAGGATCCGCAGGATTTCGATCTCGTCGTCAACGCGACGCCGCTGGGCATGAACGTGGGCGATCCTCTGCCGCTGGATGTCGGCCGCCTTTCGCCCCATACCCTGGTGGGTGAGGTCGTGATGAAGGCCGAGATGACGCCCTTGCTGGAGGCAGCCCGGGCCCGGGGCTGCCCTGTCCAGATCGGCGCAGACATGCTGTTCGAACAAATCCCCGCGTACCTGGAATTCTTCGGCCTCCCGGTCACGACGGCCGATGCCCTGCGGGCGAGCGTCCGGCTTGTTTATTGACACAGGAGTCTGCATGAGTGACTTGTTGACCCTCGGTACCGGTGAGCGCGAACCCCTGCAGGCCTTCTTCAGCGATGCCCGCAACCCCATTGGCGTGAACGGGCATGCAAACTCACACGGGCCGGCAGGCGGCAGTGTTGCGGCGGCACGCTTGGCCACCCTATACTTCACAAATGAACGAACCAGTACATCTGCGCCGTGCACGTGTGGCCAAATCTGCGGCCCCCGCCCGCAAGGCGCCCGGCCGCACCAACGACCCGGACCGCACCAAGGCCAACATCCTGCAGGTCGCCGAGGTCGAGTTCGGCGAGAAGGGCCTGGCGGGCGCGCGCATCGACGAGATCGCCGAGGCCACACGGACCAGCAAGCGCATGATCTATTACTACTTCGGCAGCAAGGAAGGCCTGTACCTGGCCGTGCTCGAAGAAGCCTACCGGCGTGTGCGCGACATCGAATCCGAACTCAAGCTGCAGGACCTGGAGCCCGAGGAAGGCTTGCGCCGCCTGGTGGCCTTCACCTTCGACCACCACCTGCACCACGAGAGCTATATCCGCCTGGTGATGTCCGAAAACATCCACCGCGGGCAGTACCTGGCGCAGAGCCAGCGCATCCAGGAACTCAACGTGCCGGCGATTGCCGCGATCCGCAAGCTCTACGAACGCGGTCTCAAGGCCGGCCTGTTCCGCAAGGGCCTGGACCCGGTCGATATCCATGCCTCGATCTCGGCCCTGAGCTTCTTCAACGTCTCGAACCGGCACACCTTCGGCATCATCTTCAAGCTCGACATGGCCTCCCGCGCCTACATCGCCCAGCGGCGCGAGAACGTGGTGGAAATGATCGTGCGTTTCGTGCGCAAGACCTGAGCGCGGCACGCTTTGCGGCCAGCAATCTCAGGGTTTTCCCTTAATTAAAAACTAACCAGTTCGTACAAAATAAACGCATGGAGACCTTGCTGTGATTCAAAAACTGATCGACCGGATCTGTCAGGCCTTTAACCTCCTGATGGTTCTTTTCATGGCCCTCATGGTGTTCATGGTGTTCGGCAACGTGGTGCTGCGCTACGGTTTCAACTCCGGCATCACGGTGTCCGAAGAGCTGTCACGCTGGCTGTTCGTCTGGATGACCTTCCTCGGCGCGGTGGTGGCGCTCAACCGCCGCGCCCACCTCGGCACCGATGCCCTGATTGGGCGGCTGCCGCTGCTGGGCCGCAAGGTCTGCTTCGTGCTGGCCCAGCTGCTCATGCTGGCCATGTGCTGGCTGATGTTCAGGGGCACCTGGCAGCAGACCGTGATCAACCTGCAGACCACCAGCGCCGTCATGGAAGCCTCCATGGCCTGGCTCTACGCCAGCGGCATGGTGTTCGCAGCCCTCGCAGGCCTGATCATCTTCAACACCCTCCTGAAATTCTTCCGCGGGGATCTGCCGGCCTCCGAGCTGATCGGCTTCTCCGAATCCGAAGAAATGCCGGCCGACAAGAACACACAGCAGGAGTCCCGTCCATGACCATCGCCGTTTTCCTCGCCGCCCTGCTGGGCGCCATGGCGCTGGGGGTGCCCATCGCCTTTTCGCTGCTCTTCACCGGCACCGCCCTGATGTGGCACCTGGGCATGTTCGACGCCCAGATCCTGGCCCAGAACGTCATCGAGGGCGCCAACAGCTTCCCCCTGCTGGCCGTGCCCTTCTTCATGCTGGCCGGCGAGGTCATGAACACCGGCGGCCTCTCGCGCCGCATCGTGAACCTGGCCATGACCCTGGTGGGGCATGTGCGGGGCGGGCTGGGCTACGTGGCCATCCTGGCCGCCGCGCTGATGTCGGCCCTGTCGGGCTCGGCCGTGGCCGATGCAGCCGCGCTGGCCGCGCTGCTGCTGCCCATGATGATCAAGGCCGGTCACGACAAGTCCCGCTCCGCGGGCCTGCTGTCGGCCTCCGCCGTGATGGGCCCCATCATCCCGCCCTCGATCGGCTTCGTGGTCTTCGGGGTGGCCGCCAACGTGTCCATCTCCAAGCTCTTCATCGCGGGCATCGTGCCCGGCATCATGCTGGGCGCGGCCCTGTGGGTCACCTGGTGGTGGCTGGTGCGCAGGGAGCAGGTCGAGCCGCCGCCGCGCGCCACGCGCCAGCAGGTGCTGGTCGCGCTGAAGGACGCCACCTTTGCCATCGGCCTGCCCCTGATCGTGCTCGTGGGCCTGAAGTTCGGTGTCTTCACGCCCACCGAAGCCGCCGTGGTGGCCGCGGTGTACGCCCTGTTCGTGTCCATGGTGATCTACCGCGAGCTGAAGTTCTCGCAGCTCTACGAGCTGTTCGCCTCTGCCGCGCAGACCACGGCCGTGGTCATGTTCCTGGTGGCCGCCGCCATGGTGTCCGCCTGGATGATCACCGTGGCCAACCTGCCGGCCGAACTGGTGTCGCTGCTGCAGCCCCTGCTGGACCGCCCCATCCTGCTGATGTTCGTGATGATGCTGATCACCATGCTGGTGGGCACGGCCATGGACATGACCCCGACCATCCTGATCCTCACGCCGGTCTTCATGCCCCTGGTCAAGGCCGCCGGCATCGACCCGGTGTACTTCGGCGTGCTCTTCATCATCAACAACTCGATCGGCCTGATCACGCCGCCGGTGGGCACCATCCTCAGCACCGTGGCCGGCGTGGGCAAGATGAGCATGGACGAGGTGACCAAGGGCGTCTGGCCCTTCATGATCGCCCAGTTCACCCTGATGTTCCTGCTGGTCTTCTTCCCCGCGCTGGTGATGGTGCCGGCACGCTGGTTCTACTGATGTTTCTCTACGACTGCGGCCTCAGGGCACGCCACCGCAGTCGTTCTTTACAAGGGCGTCCCGAAAATATCCACGGAGACAAACCATGAAACGACTCGTCCTCAAAACCCTGGTAGCCGCTTTGTGCGTCGCGGCCTTCGGCCTGGCCCAGGCCCAGACCAAGACCATCAAGTTCGTCAACCAGAACGCCAAGGGCCACCCCATCGTGCTGGGCATGGACAGGTTCGCCGAGATCGTCGAAGCCAGGTCCGGCGGCAAGCTCAAGGTCACCGTCTATCCCGGCGGCGCCCTGGGCAGCGACCAGGCCAATGTGTCGGCCCTGCAGGGCGGCACGCTGGAGATGGCCTCGATGAACTCCGGCATCTTCGCCAGCCTGGTGAAGGACTTCGCCATCTACGACTTCCCCTTCCTCTTTGCCAACCCGGCCGAGGCCGACGCCGTGGTCGACGGCCCCTTCGGCAAGAGCCTGCACGCCAAGCTGGAAGAGAAAGGCCTCGTGGGCCTGGGTTACTACGAGCTGGGCTTTCGCCACATCACCAACAGCAAGCGCCCCATCACCAAGGTGGAAGACATCGCCGGCCTCAAGCTGCGCGTGATCCCCAACCCGATCAACATCGACTGGGTCTCCGCCCTGGGCGCCAACCCCACGCCCCTGCCCTTCCCCGAACTGTATGCCGCGCTGGAGCAGAAGGCCGTGGACGGCCAGGAAAACCCCGTGGCCACGATCAATGGCGCCAAGCTCTATGAAGTGCAGAAGTACCTGGCCCTGACCAGCCACCAGTACAACCCGCAGTCCATCGTGGTCAGCAAGAAATTCTGGGACGGTCTGCCGGCCGACGAGAAGAAGATCGTTCAGGACGCCGTCAACGAGTCCATCAAGTACCAGCGCGAGCAGTCGCGCGCCCTGGCCAGCAGCCTGCTGGACACCCTCAAGAAGAACGGCATGCAGGTCACCGAACTGCCGGCGGCCGAAGTGGCCAAGCTGCGCGAGAAGATGAAACCCGTGATCGCCAAGCATTCCGCCAGCGTGGGTGAAGCCACGGTCAGCGCGATGATGGCCGAGCTCGCCCGCATCCGCAAGTAAAGAGAGCGCAGCACCTCGATGAACGCACGAGCTTTCCAGGGAGCCCTGATCAACGGCGATACGGAGATGATCGCCCATCTGGGTTTTCCCACGCACAGCTTCAAGGCCCCCCTGATCTACAACCCCTACTTCGAGTCGGTCGGGGTCAATGCGGTGGTGGTGCCCATGGGCTGCAGGCCCGATGCGTTCGCCGAGGTGTTGCGCAGCCTGTTCCGCCTGGAGAACATCCGGGGCGCGCTGATCACGATGCCGCACAAGGTGAGCACCGTGGGCCTGCTCGACGAAGTCACGCGCACCGCGCGCGTGGCCGGCGCCTGCAATGCTGTCAGGCGCACGGCCGATGGCCGCCTGGTCGGTGACATGTTCGACGGCGAAGGTTTTGTGCGCGGGGTGCGCCGCAAGGGCATGGTGCTGGCCGGCGCGCGGGCCCTGGTGGTGGGTTGCGGCGGCGTGGGCTCGGCCATTGCGGCCTCGCTGGCCGCTGCCGACCTGGCCGAACTCGCGCTCTTCGATGTGCAGGACATTTCCGCGCAGGCCCTGGCCCAGCGCCTGCGCACCGAATACCCGCAGCTCAAGGTCACGACCGGCAGCAGGGATCCCGCCGGCTTCGACCTGGTCGTCAACGGCACGCCGCTGGGCATGAACCCCGGCGATCCGCTGCCGGTGGATGTCGAGCGCCTGTCGCCCCAGACCTTTGTCGGCGAAGTCGTCATGCGCACCGAGATGACCGCCTTTCTGGCCGCCGCGCAGGCGCGCGGCTGCCGCATCCAG
>JAGWTL010000412.1 GCA_028869035.1 Burkholderiales bacterium
TCGCGCGAGCCGAAGTGGGCGAACACGCCCGACTTGCTCATGCCCGTGACCTCGGCCAGCACGCCGATGCTCAGCCCTTCCAGCCCAATCTGGGCGGCCAGGCCGAGGGCGGCGTCGATGATGGTCAGCTTGGTCTGCTGACCCTTGTGCAGGGCACGGCCATCGCGGCTTTTCTCGCGGGTCGTGCTGCGCTGCGGTTTGCTGGCCGGTGAGGCGAGGGGCATGGCAGATAAAATAAAACGAACGGTCGTGCTATTTTGCATGAAAAAGCCCGTCCGTCAATCCACCGGCCCAAAAAGATTACGCCGGCACGGGGCCGGCGTCCAGTCAGGGCTTCTACCCGGTCAGCGCTTGAAAGGCACCACCCGCTGGGTCTGGGTGCCCAGGCCCTCGATGCCCAGGGTCATAACGTCCCCGGCCTTCAGGAAGCGCTGGGGCTTCATGCCCAGACCCACGCCGGGCGGGGTGCCGGTGATGATGACGTCACCCGGCATCAGGGTCATGTACTCGCTCAGGTGGCTGACGATCCTGGCCACGCTGAAGATCATGGTGCGGGTGTTGCCGGTCTGCATGCGCTGGCCATTGACGTCCAGCCACAGGGCCAGTTTCTGGGGATGGGGGATCTCGTCCTTGGTGACCAGCCAGGGGCCCAGGGGACCGAAGGTGTCGCAACCCTTGCCCTTGTCCCACTGGCCGCCGCGCTCGAGCTGGAACGCGCGCTCGCTGACATCGTTGGACAGGCAATAACCCGCCACATGCTCCAGCGCGGCCTTCTGCGTGACGTAACGCGCTTTTCTGCCGATGACCACACCCAGTTCCACCTCCCAGTCGCCCTTGACCGAGCCCCGGGGCAGCATGACGTCGTCGTCCGGCCCCTGGATGCAGCTGATGGCCTTGGTAAAGACGATGGGTTCCTTGGGGATGGGCATGCCGGCTTCATCGGCATGGTCCTTGTAGTTCAGGCCGATGGCGATGAACTTGCCGATGCCCGCCACGGGGCAGCCCAGACGCGGCTTGCCGCGCACCAGGGGCAGCTTGTCGGTCTTGAGCTTGAGCAGCTTGCCCAGCACGGCGTCGCTCAGCTGGGCCGGGCCGAGGTCCGGCAGCAGGCCGCTGAGGTCACGCAGCTTGCCGGCCGCATCGATCAGGCCCGGCTTTTCCTTGCCCGGGTTGCCGTAGCGCACGAGTTTCATCTGGATAGTTCCTATCGGTGGGAGCGAATTGGCCCGTTCGCGTTGAGCTTGTCGAAACGCTTTTCGCGCAGGTGAATGGCACGGCTTCGACAGGCTCAGCCCGAACGGAGGTAGGCCTCAGCGCAGCATCTGGCCCAGGCTGGCGTCCAGGTGCTCGGTGGGCAGGCGGCGGAAACCCGAGCGTGCGAAACGCTGCAGGCGCCCGACCACAAAGGCCGTGAGCACCGAGGACTGCACCTGGGCGTCGGCCGTGGGCGTCATGGAGCCGCCCGATTGGGCGCCGTCACGCAGGCACTGCTTGAGGGTGGCTTCGATCTTGTCGAAAAACTGGTTCATGCGCTGTTGCAGGCGTTCGTTCTCGAACACCAGGGCGTCGCCCACCATCACACGCACCATGCCGGGGTTCTTCTCGGCGAACTGCAGCAGCATGGTGACCACCTTGCCCGCATGGCGGCCGCCTGCTGCGGGGTCGGTGGCGGCGGCCTCGCGCTCGGCGATCTGGCCCACCAGGGTGAAGACGGCCTGCTCGATGAACTCGATCAGGCCCTCGAACATCTGGGCCTTGCTGGCGAAATGGCGGTACAGGGCGGCTTCGCTGACCTCCAGCCTGGCCGCCAGGGCGGCCGTGGTGATGCGTTCGGCGCCCGGCTGTTCGAGCATGCTGGCCAGGGCCTGCAGGATCTGGACGCGGCGCTCGCCCGGCTTGGGACGCTTGCGGACCGGGGCATCGGCGGCGGCGGGGGTGGTGTTTTCAGCGTCAGACATGGTGTTGGGAAATCCC
>JAGWTL010000413.1 GCA_028869035.1 Burkholderiales bacterium
GCGCTGCTGCTGGAGGTCTATGTGCACGACGGCATCGGCACCATGGTGGTGGACGAGAAACTGGAGGAGCTGCGCGAAGCCACGGCCGACGACGTGGGCGGCATCCTGCAACTGATCGAACCGTTCGAGAAGGACGGCACCCTGGTCAAACGCGACCGCACCGAGATCGAGCGCGATATCGGCAACTACACCATCGTCGAGCACGACGGCGTGATCTTCGCCTGCGCCGCGCTCTACCCCTACCCCGAGGCCCGGACCGCCGAGATGGCCGCGCTGACCGTCTCGCCCGAATCGCAGGGCCAGGGTGATGGCGAGAAGATCCTCAAGCGCATCGAGCAGCGCGCCAAGGCCATGGGCCTGGACAGCATCTTCGTGCTGACCACACGCACCATGCACTGGTTCCTCAAGCGCGGTTTCCAGAACGTGGACCCGGACTGGCTGCCCGAGGCGCGCAAACGCAAGTACAACTGGGACCGCAAGTCCCAGGTGCTGGTGAAGAAGCTGGTCTGAGGCAATGCCGGCCGAGCCCCTCCGTTCGGACTGAGCTTGTCGAAGTCCTCAACAGTTAGTCGATTTGCAAAGAAGGCGTTTCGACAAGCTTAAGCGAAAGGCCCCTTTCTGCCTGATCCTAGTGGACTGAATCCGTGGATTCACTGGCACTCGTCTGCCCCTCGCTGTGCCATGCGGCGTTGCAAATGCTTGCCGGGTCTACGTGCCCATCTGTGCTTTGCGCCTTGCCTGCCGCAGCGCTGGTCAGCCGCTTGCCGGCGATCGCACAGATTCAGTCTACTAGACGAGTTCAGCCAGCCGTTTTTCCTGCCTCACTGTCAGGCGTGCAATGTCAGCGATGTCCTGCGCCAAGAGCTTCGGGCCCGGCTTGCGCACGGCCTCACTGGCGATGACGCCGCGTTTCATCAGGATGTGCTTGCGCACCGCCAGGCCGATGTTGGCCTGCTGCTCGTAGCGCGCCAGCGGCAGGTAGGCGTCGAACAGGTCGTGCGCGCGCTCCACCTGGCCGGCAGCGTGTGCGGCGCACACGTCCACCATCATCTCGGGGTAGGCAAAGCCGGTCATGGCGCCGTCGGCGCCACGCGTGAGTTCCTCTGGCAGGAAGAGACCGCCACCATTGCCGGTGAGGATGGAGACACGCTTGAGTTCCCCCTTGTCACTGGCGGCGCGGATGGCCGAGAGCTTGGCCAGGCCGGGACTGTCCTCGTGCTTGAGCATCACGCAGGTCGGTGAGTTCTTGAGGATCCTGAGGATGACGCTGGTGGACATCTGCACCCCCGTGGCCACCGGGTGGTCCTGCAGCACCCAGGGCACATCGGCGCCCAGGGTCTCGTTGACCATGTCGAAATAGGCCGTGATCTGGTCGTCGCTGCGCACGGTGGACGGCGGCGCCACCATGACGCCGGCCGCGCCCAGGTCCATCACGCTCTGCGTGAGTTCGCGCATGGGCGCAAAGCCCGGCGACGAGGCACCCACCACCACCGGCACCCGGCCGGCCACACGCGCCAGCACCTGCCTGACGAAGGTGCGCGACTCTTCCATGGTGAGCTTGGGCGCCTCGCCCATGATGCCCAGCACGGTCAGACCGGTGACGCCTTTTTCCAGGCAGAAATCGACCATGCGGTCGGCGCTGGCCAGGTCCAGCGTGCCGCTGTCGGTGAACGGGGTCACGGTGATCAGGTACACGCCCTTGGCGCCGGTGTCGAGTTTGTTGCCCACAGCTGGTTCTTTCCTTCAAGCAATCGTGAAAGCATACAGGCTGGCGCTTCCGGACGTGAAAACGGCACCCGAAGGTGCCATCAGATCAGAGGGGCGCTGCAGCCTGCACCCCATGGGCGAGCTTGAAGACCGCCACCGCCTGCACCAGGTCCTGGGCCTGACTCTTGAGGCTGCTGGCCGCTGCGGCCATCTCCTCCACCAGCGCCGCGTTCTGCTGCGTGGCCTGGTCCATATTGGTCACGGCC
>JAGWTL010000087.1 GCA_028869035.1 Burkholderiales bacterium
CAAGCAGGCCATGGGCAACCTGGTCAACCAGTGCGAGGCCTGGGGGCTGGTCACGCGCGAGGATGATCCCCTCGATGCGCGCGCCAGGCGCGTGGTGTTCACCGCCACCGGCCTGGCCTGGCTGCAGGCCTTCCGCGATGCGGTGCAGCAGGCCGAGCGGGAGTTCCGGGACGCGGTGGGTGAGGACGTGGCCACCGTGGTGGCACTGGGCCTGGAGGCCTATGCGCACTGAGGGCGCACCGCCCCACATGGGTGAAAACCAGCATGGTGTCGGCGAGGCGTGCCGTCGCTGGTGTGCGGGATCGACACTAGAATCTGAAAAACCCTTGAAACACAAGGCCATGCCGCCCGACACAAACCTCAGGAGACTTCCATGCGAATTCTGATTGCCGAAGACGACCAGGTGCTCGCGGATGGCCTGCTGCGCAGCCTGCGCAGCGCCGGTGCCGCTGTGGACCATGTGGCCAGCGGTTCCGAGGCCGATGCGGCCTTGATGACCAACAACGAGTTTGATCTGCTGATCCTCGACCTGGGTCTGCCCAAGCTGCACGGTCTGGAAGTGCTCAAGCGCCTGCGCGCCCGCGGCTCGACGCTGCCGGTGCTGATCCTGACGGCCGCCGACAGCGTGGAAGAACGCGTCAAGGGGCTGGACTACGGCGCCGACGACTACATGGCCAAGCCCTTTTCCCTGCAGGAGCTGGAGGCGCGCGTGCGCGCCCTGGTGCGCCGCGGCATGGGCGGCGCCAGCAGCCACATCAAGCACGGCCCGCTGGTCTACGACCAGGCCGGCCGCGTGGCCACCATCGACGGCAAGATGGTCGAACTCTCGGCCCGCGAACTCGGCCTGCTGGAGGTACTCCTGCAGCGCAGCGGTCGCCTGGTCAGCAAGGACCAGCTGGTCGAACGCCTGTGCGAATGGGGCGAGGAGGTGAGCAACAACGCCATCGAGGTCTACATCCACCGCCTGCGCAAGAAGATCGAGAAGGGCCCGATCCGCATCGCCACCGTGCGCGGCCTGGGCTACTGTCTGGAAAAAATCCCCGGTTGAGCGTACTGCGCTGTGCGTTGAGCGGAAGCCCCATCCACGCCATGCATCTCGCTCAACGCACAACGCCCGACGCTGAACCTCTTTCATGAAACTCTTCCAGCGCGAGCAACGCTCCCTTTTTGGCGAGATCCTCGACTGGATGCTCACGCCGCTGCTGCTGCTGTGGCCGATCAGCCTGGTGCTGACCTGGCTGGTGGCTCAGGGCATCGCCGGCAAACCTTTCGACCGCACGCTCGAATACAACGTCAACGCTCTGGCCCAGCTGGTCTCAGTCAACCAACAGCACGTGCAGTTCAACCTGCCCCTGCCCGCGCGCGAACTGCTGCGTGCCGATGACATCGACACGGTCTACTACCAGGTCCTGGGCGTGCGCGGCGAGTACCTTGGCGGCGAGCGCGACTTCCCTCTGCCGCCCGAGGATGTGCCGGCGTCCGGCGGCGAGGTGCGCCTGAGGGACGACACCTTTCACGGCCAGGACATCCGGGTCGCTTACATGTGGGTTCCGCTGGATGCGTTGGCCACGAAAACCGTGCTGGTCCAGGTCGCCGAAACCCTGGACAAGCGCTCGGTGCTGGCGGCCGAGATCATCAAGGGTGTGATGCTGCCGCAGTTCGTGACCCTGCCGCTGGCCGTGCTGCTGGTCTGGCTGGCCCTTGTGCAGGCCATCAAGCCGCTCAACCGCCTGGAAGAACGCATACGGGCCCGCCGCCCCGACGACCTCAGCCCCCTGGATGCACAGGCGGTGCCACTGGAAGTGGCGCCCCTGGTGTCCTCGGTCAACGATCTGCTGCTGCGGCTGAAGGATTCGATCGGCGCGCAAAAACGCTTCCTGGCCGATGCCGCGCATCAGCTCAAGACCCCGCTGGCCGGCCTGCGCATGCAGGCCGACCTGGCCCAGCGCGAAGGCACCAGCACCGAAGAGCTCAAGCTCTCGCTGCGACAGATCGGTCGCGCCAGCATCCGCGCCACCCATACCGTGAACCAGCTGCTGGCGCTGGCGCGCGCCGAAGCCGGCACCACGGCCATGAGCCGCCAGCCCTGCGACCTGGCCCGGATCACCATGGAAGTCGTGCAGGACAGCGTGCCGCGCGCCATGGACAAGCACATTGACCTGGGCTACGAAGGCGCCCAGCCGGGCATGCCCGGCGTCATGCTGGAGGGCAATCCCACCCTGCTCAAGGAACTGGTGCGCAACCTGCTGGACAACGCCATCAGCTACACGCCGTCCAGCATCGACAGCCCCGGTGTCATCACCGCGCGCGTGCTGGCCGACCCTTTTGGCAAGATCGTGGTGCTGCAGGTGGAAGATTCGGGGCCGGGCATCACGCCGGCCGAGCGCGAACTGGTCTTCCAGCCCTTCTACCGGGCCCTGGGCAATGATGTAGATGGCTCGGGCCTGGGCCTGCCGATCGCGCAGGAGATTGCACAACAGCATCACGCCCGCATCAGCGTGGAGGACACACGACCCGGCCAGACACCGCCGGGCGCGCGTTTCACGGTGCGCTTCGATCTGACCTCGGAGTGAGCGGGCCCGGCGCCCTTATTTGCAGCTGCGCAGCGTCTTGTCGCCGAGCGCGGACCTGAGCTCTTCCAGCCTGGGGCGCAAAGCTTCGTCGACGGTCGGAATGCGCAGCTGGCTTTGGCGAACCTCAAGCCTCTCCTGCACCACGCGCGCCGTGCGCACGCCCCGCTTTTGCAAGGCCGCCAGCTCGGCTTGCGCCTGGGCCTGGGTCTCGAAACGGCCCAGCGAGAGGCCCAGCTGCAATTCCGCGTTGTCCAGGGACTGCAGCTTGAGCTTCATCTTCTCCAGCTCCGCGCGCTTCTTATTCTGCGCGGCGACGTTGGGGAACTTGCCCATGTACACGATCCAGCGCGCCGGCTCGACCAGCAGCTCAAGCGACCAGGCGCTGGCTGGCAAGGTGGCTTCCAGCGCCTTGCGCACAGTCTCGGTCTGGATCTCGTCGAACAGGCCGGCCTGCAGGCATTCAGGCGGCCTGGGGGGCGTCAGCGCGACCTGCTCGGCCCGGCGTCCCTCATCGGCCGGCAGGATGCGGATAGCCTCGGGACGGATCTGTTGTGTCAGGCGCTGCGGTTCGCTCTGGTCGGCCGGCGCCCAGCCGTAGGCGCGCAACATGCCCTGCGACCAGGCGAAATAGCCGGCATTGAGCAGGACCAGCAGCAGAACGAGGAGGCGCAGCATGGAACGGTCTTCACTTCGAGGGGCGGACGCTGACTTCGGCGCTGGAGATTTTCTTCAGCCCGCCGGAAGTATGCATCAGCAGAGCACCGCTGCCGTCCACGCCCCGGGCCTGGCCCGTCGTGCCATCGCTCAGGTCCACCTCGCGCCCGGCCAGGGCGTCGCGCGCAGCATAGGCGGACAGGAAAGGCGCCCAGCCCTGGGCCTCGAAGCGCCGCACATCCCTGGCCAAGGGTGCGGCGACGCGCTCCAGCGCCAGCGGGGCGGTGATGCCCGGCTCAAGCTCCTGCAGCCAGGCCGGCGGCGTGGCCAGGCCGACGCCATCGCGTGGCGTGATGTTGATGCCCACACCGATCACCGCGTAGCGCGTATCGTTGATCTGCGTGGTCTCGATCAGGATGCCGGCCAGCTTGCGATCGGCCAGCCAGACGTCATTGGGCCACTTGAGCTGCAGCTCCGGGTGCAGACTCTGCACCACGCTCAGGCCCACGGCGAGCGACAGGCCCGACCAGTCGGCCATCTTCAGGGGCAGGCCCAGCGAGAACATCAGCACCTCCCCGGGCTGCGCACCGCTGTTCCACTGCCGCCCCAGGCGACCGCGACCCGCGGTCTGTTCCTCGGTCACCAGCAGCACCGGCTCCAGCCGGCCGGCACGCGCGCGGCGCATCAGCTCGGTGTTGGTCGAATCGACCTGCGGCAGCACCTCGACCGTGAAGCCGGGCAGGACCGGCGCCACCGCCTCCCAGATCGCTTCCGCGGGCCACCGCAGCATGGCTCAGCGCTTGCCGCGTTTCGGAGCCAGCAGGGTGCCGCGGCAGTTCTTGCTGCCGCACCAGCAGGGGTACTCGGCCTTGAGCTTGGGGGTATAAGGCTCGTCGATGATCAGGCCGTAGTCGTAGTTGAGCTCCTCGCCGGCCTTGATCTTGCGCAGGGACTTGATGAAGACGCGACCCTCTTCCTCGTCAGCCTCGCAGTTCGGAGCGCAGGCGTGGTTGATCCAGCGCGAGGAGTTGCCACCGACCTTGGCGTCGATGACGTGGTCTTCGTCGACGTGGAAATAGAAGGTGTGGTTGGGATCCTTGGGGTCGTGGGGATGGCGGCGCAGCGCCTCTTTCCAATTGATGATCTCGCCCACGTACTCGATGATGATTTCGCCCTTGGGAATGTCCTGGACTGCAAACACCCCCTTGCCATGTACGCCGGAGCGTCGGGTTTGGATACGGCGACCGGACTCGGAAACGGAATTCTTGGACACTGCTGAAAAATTTGGTAAGGTGAACTCGTATGGGCGCGCGCGGGCGCGCCCGTGTATGCGTGCGCGTACGCGCACGCGAGAAATTGGATTGTAGTCAGATGAAAAGCGCAGCTTTCGCCAAAAACGCAGTTATCGGTAAAACCCTGGTCATCGCCGAAAAGCCCTCGGTCGCCCAGGACATCGTGCGGGCGCTCACGGCCACCGCCGGCAAGTTCGAGAAACACGACGAGCACTTCGAGAGCGAGGGCTACGTCGTCACGAGTGCCGTCGGCCACCTGGTCGAGATCCAGGCGCCCGAGCAGTACGACGTGAAGCGCGGCAAGTGGAGCTTTGCCCACCTGCCGGTGATTCCGCCGCACTTCGATCTGAAGCCCGTCGACAAGACCAAGACCCGCCTGAACGCCGTGGTCAAGCTGGCCAAGCGCAAGGACGTGGGACAGCTCATCAACGCCTGCGACGCGGGCCGCGAGGGCGAGCTGATCTTCCGCCTGATCGAGCAATATGCGGGCGGCGCCAAACCTTTGGGCAAGCCGGTCTCGCGCCTCTGGCTGCAAAGCATGACGCCCCAGGCCATCCGTGATGGTTTCGACAAGCTGCGCAGCGACAAGCAGATGCTGCCCCTGGCCGATGCCGCGCGCAGCCGCTCCGAGGCCGACTGGCTGGTGGGCATCAACGGCACGCGTGCCATGACGGCCTTCAATTCACGCGACGGCGGCTTCTTCCTGACCACCGTGGGCCGCGTGCAGACGCCGACCCTGGCCGTGGTGGTGGAACGCGAGGAGCAGATCCGCAAGTTCATCAGCCGCAACTACTGGGAGGTGCACGCGAGCTTCGGCGCGAAGGCCGGTGACTACCCCGGCAAGTGGTTCGACCCCAAGTGGAAAAAGACCGAGGACGATGCCGAGAAGCGCGCCGACCGCGTCTGGAGCGAGAAGGAGGCCACCGCCATTGCCGACGCTGTGCGCGGCCAGACCGCCACCGTCACGGAAGAGAGCAAGCCCAGCACCCAGGCCTCGCCCATGTTGTTCGACCTGACCAGCCTGCAGCGCGAAGCCAACGGCAAGTTCGGCTTCTCGGCCAAGACCACCCTGTCCATCGCGCAAAGCCTGTACGAACGCCACAAGGCCCTGACCTACCCGCGTACCGATTCCCGCCATCTGCCCGAGGACTACCTGGCCGTGGCCAAGGACACCTTCGGCATGCTGGCCGACTCGGGCCTCAAGCACCTGGCGCCGCACGCGGCCACCGCCATGAAGGGGGGCTACGTCAAGCCCAACAAGCGCATCTTCGACAACGCCAAGGTCAGCGACCACTTTGCCATCATCCCCACGCTGCAGGCACCCAGCGGCCTGAGCGAGGCTGAACAGAAACTCTACGACCTGGTGGCGCGCCGTTTCATGGCTGTGTTCTTCCCCAGCGCCGAGTACCAGGTCACCACCCGCATCACGGTCGCCGCCGGCCACAACTTCAAGAGCGAAGGCAAGGTGCTGGTCAAGCCGGGTTGGCTGGCCATCTACGGCAAGGAGGCCGAGGACGAAATGGCGCCCGGCGAAGGCAGCAGCAAGGTGCTGGTGCCGGTGCAGGCCGGCGAAAAGGTCAAGACCAACGCCGTCGATCCCAAAGGGCTGAAGACGCGTCCCCCGGCCCGTTATTCGGAAGCCACGCTGCTGTCCGCCATGGAAGGCGCCGGCAAGCTGATCGAGGACGACGAGCTGCGCGAGGCCATGCACGAGAAGGGCCTGGGCACACCGGCCACGCGCGCGGCCATCATCGAAGGCCTGCTCAACGAGAAATACATGCTGCGCGAGGGACGCGAACTGATTCCCACGGCCAAGGCCTTCCAGCTCATGACCCTGCTGCGCGGCCTGGGCGTGGAAGAACTCTCCAAGCCCGAGCTGACTGGCGAGTGGGAATACAAGCTCTCCGAGATGGAGCATGGCCGGCTCTCACGCGCCGAGTTCATGCGCGAGATCGCGGCCATGACCGAGCACATCGTCAAGAAGGCCAAGGAATACGACCGCGACACCATCCCGGGCGACTACGCCACGCTCACCACCCCCTGCCCCAACTGCGGTGGTGTGGTCAGGGAAAACTACCGGCGTTACGCCTGCGTCGGCAAGAGCGGGGCCGCGGAAGGCTGCGGCTTCTCCTTCGGCAAAACCCCGGCCGGCCGCACCTTCGAAGTGGCGGAAGTAGAGGCTTTCCTGCGCGACAAGCGCATCGGCCCGCTGGATGGCTTCCGCTCCAAGGCCGGCTGGCCTTTCACGGCCGAGATGGTCATCAAGTTCGACGACGAGACGAAAAACTACAAGCTCGAATTCGACTTCGGCAATGACAACGCCGAGGAAACCGGCGAACTGGTGGACTTCTCAGCCAAGGAATCCTTGGGCGCCTGCCCCAAATGCGGCGGCGCCGTCTACGAACACGGCAAGAACTACGTCTGCGAAAAGACCGTGCCCACGCTCGCCCAACCCACGCCGAGCTGCGACTTCAAGAGCGGCCAGATCATCCTGCAGCAACCCATCGAACGCGAGCAGATGGTCAAGCTGCTGAGCACCGGCAAGACCGACCTGCTGGACAAGTTCGTCTCCATGCGCACGCGCCGCCCCTTCAAGGCTTTCCTGGCCTGGAGTGCGGAGGAGAACAAGGTCGCCTTCGAGTTCGCACCGTCCAAGTTCCCGCCGCGCAAGACCGCCGCCAAAACCGCAGCCAGCGCAACTGCCAAGACGGCCGGGCCGGCCGCCAAAAAGATGGCGGCAAAGAAGGTGGCGGCGAAAAAAGCTCCTGCCAAAAAAACCGCAACTGCCAAAGCCCCGCGCAAGGCCGCTGCCGGTCTGACCCCCAGCGCCGAACTGGCCGCGGTGATCGGCAGCGCTCCGGTGGCACGCACGGCGGTGGTCAAGAAACTATGGGACTACATCAAGGCCCAGGGCCTGCAGGATCCCAAGGACAAGCGCAGCATCAAGGCCGACGCCAAGCTCAAGCCGGTCTTCGGCAAGGACAAGGTGACGATGTTCGAGATTGCGGGCCTCATCGGCAAGCATCTGAACTGAAATTGCGTCTTCCGCCATGAGCAACGCTGATTGGAACCGTGGCGAGGTTGAGGCCATCGTCGATGACTACCTCTCGATGTTGGCGTCGGAGCTTGCCGGCACGGCATACAACAAGACGGCTCATCGGCGGGCACTCCAGGCTCTGTTGAAAACCGCTCGGATGCGTCCATCGAATTCAAACACGCCAATATGAGCGCCCCCAATCCCGAACCGAAACGCACAGGGTGGCTGAGCCTTCCGTACCGATCATCCGCCTGCCCACCAACTACATCGAACGCGAAGCCCGGAACCGCTCTCTGGGCAATGCTGGCGAGCTGTTCGCAATGAACTTTGAGCGCGCCCGCCTGGTACATGCAGGCAAGGAAGCATTGGCCGCAAGGATCGAACACACGGCCAAGGTTCGCGGTGACCATGCAGGCTACGACATACTTTCGTTCGAAGCTTCGGGTGCCGAACGCTTGATCGAAGTGAAGACGACGAAATATGGCGTGGACACACCATTCTTCGTGACCCGCAATGAAAAGGCAAGGTCGGAACGTCACGCCTCGCAGTACCAGCTTTATCGACTGTTCGCATTTCGGGAATCTCCACAGCTTTACACCCCACCTGGAGCTATCGACGTGACCTGCAATTTATCCGCGGCGACATTTCTCGCCAGCCCCAAATAAGAACACGCCCGAAGGCGTGTTCTTATTTGGGGCAAGAGCAGAAACGATATCTGTCACACAGCTACCGGTGGTAGTCTATTCAATGCACGAAGCGGCCGTCCCGCCCGATGATGGTCAGGTCGGTGTACTTCGAGCCCGAGTGGTCTCGCGGCGAGTAATTGATTTCGAAGCCGCCGAGATTGACATCCTTCATGGACTCCAGCCCCGTAATGAGGGCTTCCCGCGTAAGGTTCTTGCCGGCCCGGCGCACACCTTCCACAAAAACCTTGCCGATCAGGAAGCCTTCCATGCTGGAGAAGTCGAACTCGTTCTGGCCCGCCTCCTTCATGCGCTGCTGATACTCGCGCACCACGGGGGATGAGGGTATGTAGGGAAAGGGCACCACCTGCGAGATCACCACACCCATGCCAGCCGGCCCGAGATCGTCGGCCAGGGCCTTGGAGCCCACGAAACTGACGTTGAAGAACTGGCCGCCGTAACCCCTGGTGCGCGCCTGCTTGATGAACTCAGCGCACGCCTTGTAGGCGCCGATCTGCACTACGGCTTCGGGCTGCGCCGGCAGGATGGCGTTCAGTGCGGCCGCCACCTCCACCGTATTGCGCTCCACCGTGGCCGTGGCGGCCGGCTGGAGCTGCCGTTTGCTCAGCGCACGCATCATGCCCTCCAGGCCGGCCTTGCCGTAGGCGTCGTTCTGGTAAAAAACGGCGATCTTCCTCACGCCCAGCGTGGTCAGGTGCTGCACGATGCGTTCGGTCTCGTCAAAATAACTGGACCGCACATGGAAAACATAACGGTTGAAGGGCTCGCGCAATCCCTGGGCGCCGGTGAACATGCCCACGATGGGCACCTTGGCGGCCGTGAAAACCGGCAGCGCCGCCAGCCCGGTGGGCGTGCCCACCGAGCCGACCAAGGCAAAGACTTGGTCCTGCTCAATGAGGCCCTTGACTGCCGCCACGGCCTTGTCGGGTTCGTAGCCATCGTCGCGCGTGAGCAGGCGCAGGGTCCTCCCGTTGACGCCCCCCTGCTCGTTCACCGCCTTGAAATAGGCCTGGATGCCGACCTTCAGGCGCTGCCCCAACTGGGCGGCCGGACCGCTCATGGCGGCGAACTGGCCAACCATGATTTCCTTGTCGCTGACCCCTGTTGTTTCCGCCCTGCCGGCCAGCCCCGCCAGCATCAGCCCCGACATCGCCAGAACCTGCACAAACCTCATCGGTCACCCTCCAGTTGCATGGTCCACCCGCGCGAACCTATGGTTTGCAGATCATAGATGGCCGACACCGGGCGTCAACCCCCCATGGTATGCAGGGGCGCCGCGCCGGTCCGGGCTGCTGTACCGGACACGGAACCGGTTTACTTGGCCACCACGCGCGCCATCTCCAGGCACTTGTTGGAGTAGCCCCACTCGTTGTCGTACCAGGCCACGACCTTGATGAAGGTCTTGTCCAGGGCGATGCCGGCCTCGGCGTCGAACACGCTGGTGCAGACTTCGCCGCGGAAGTCGGTGGCCACCACCTTGTCCTCGGTGTAGCCCAGCACGCCCTTCAAGGCCCCCTGGCTCTGGGCCTTCATCTCGGCGCAGATCTCCTTGTAGTCGGCTTCCTTGTTCAGCTCCACGGTCAGGTCGACCACGGAGACGTCGCTGGTGGGGACGCGGAAGGACATGCCGGTGAGCTTCTTGTTGAGCTCGGGGATCACCACGCCCACGGCCTTGGCCGCGCCGGTGGAGCTGGGGATGATGTTTTCCAGGATGCCGCGCCCGCCGCGCCAGTCTTTGTTGCTGGGGCCGTCCACGGTCTTCTGGGTGGCGGTGGCGGCGTGCACGGTGGTCATGAGGCCGCGCTTGATGCCCCATTTGTCGTTGAGCACCTTGGCCACGGGGGCCAGGCAGTTGGTGGTGCAGCTGGCGTTG
>JAGWTL010000088.1 GCA_028869035.1 Burkholderiales bacterium
ACTATTGATGTTTTCTTTATTCATGACACCTGCCGTTCAGGCTGAGCCTGTCGAAGCCCTTCGACAGGCTCAGGGCGAGCGGATGTGAGGTGCTTGTCATGATTTATGAAAGCCTCAATAGAACATGGTGTTGGCGTGCCGGAATTCGCCCGGGACGACTTGCAGCACGTCCCAGTGCTCGACGATTTTTCCCGCGTCGTCGAAACGGAAGATGTCGATGCCGGCCCAGTCCCGGTTCGTGTCGGTGGGCCAGATCTGGTGGCAGTGCAGGACGACGAAACAGCCTTCCGCCACCGAGCGCTTGAAGAGGACTCTTTTGCCCGGGTACTCCCGCGCCATCCGCTCGAAGTAGTCGATAAAAGCCGCCTTGCCATCGGCCACATGCGGGTTGTGCTGCGTGTAGCTCGCCCCGGCATACTGTTCAACGGCCTCGCGCGGTTGGCTCTGGTTGAACATCAGGTCATAAAACGCCATGGCGTTCCTGCGGTTCTCGCCAGGGTTGCAAGGCATGCGAAGGCTTCCAGATCAGGGCAAGAGATGAGGGCAAGAAATGCGCGGGCTTGCGGGCAGCCCCTCGGCGCACCGGCCCAGGGATCAGAGCGGCGCGAGTCCCGAGAACTGGCTTTGTTCGGGATTGAAGTCCGGGTCCAGGCAGGCGTTGGTGAAGCCCACCGGCCCGAAGTCCACCAGGATCACCGCCCAGGTGTCCCATCGGTTGCGCGGGTCGACGCCGTAGGGATCCATCTTGATCTCTTCGGGGTTGACCTTGCGGCCCACATAGGAAGAGATGACCTGGAGTAATTGGCGGAAGTCCTCGACTCTCTGGACTTTCTGCATGGATTGCTCGAATCCGCATCCGCTGGGTCTGAACCGTGGCACTTGATTTCCTTTGTCTGCTAAGGCGCCCATTTTGCCGGCTCCCCGTTCAGCCGGTCATGAATAAGCTTACCTGTCCTGTTGTTTTTGCTCGGCGGGATGTGTCCCTACGCTCCTGACAGCCAGGGCCAGTTCCAGCGCGGCCCATCCAATACCCGGCCTCTCGGCAACACCCCCAGGCAGTTTTTGTCAAAAATACTTGATATAATAATGCGAATCGTTATCATTACTTATCAAAGGAAAATCTCATGAAATCACTATCCATCCTGTTTGCCCTGCTCCTGTCCGTCCCGGCCTGGGCTGCCGGCACTGAATACCAACTCGTCATCCGAGAGCACCGCTTCGAACCCATCGAGTTGCGCGTGCCGGCAAACCAGAAGGTCAAGCTGGTCGTGCACAACCAGGACAGCACGCCGGAGGAATTCGAGAGCCACGAGCTCAACCGCGAAAAAGTCATTGCCCCCGGCGCCAAAGCGACGATCTTCGTCGGCCCGCTCAAGCCCGGCCGCTACCCCTTCGTCGGCGAATTCAACGAGAAAACCGCGCGCGGCGTGCTGATCGTCGAGTAAGACCCCATGCTAGCCTCAGCCATCATCGTCTTTCGCGAAACGCTGGAAGCCGCACTCATCGTCGGCATCGTGGCCGCCTCGACGCGCGATCTGCGCAGTCGCAACACCTGGCTGGCCGGCGGCATTGCCGCGGGCGTGCTGGGCTCCCTGCTGGTGGCGCTTTTCACCGGCCGCATCGCCGAACTGGCCGAGGGCATGGGGCAGGAGCTCTTCAATGCCAGCGTCCTGCTGCTGGCTGCCGCCATGCTGGCTTGGCACAACATCTGGATGGCGCGCCACGGCATGACACTGGCGCGCGAGGCCAGGCAGTTGGGCGCCGACGTCAGCGATGGCAGCCGTGCCATGTCCGCTCTGGCCCTGGTCGTGGGCCTGGCCATCCTGCGCGAAGGCTCCGAGACGGCGCTCTTCCTCTACGGCCTGCTGAGCAGCGGCGAGGAAAGCAGCAGCAGCGTGCTCGGCGGCGGCACGCTCGGCCTGCTGCTGGGTTGCCTGGCCGGTGTGGCACTTTATGCCGGCGTGCTGCGGGTGCCGGCGCGCCATTTTTTCAGCGCCACCAGCGGGCTCATCCTGCTGCTGGCCGCGGCCATGGCCAGCCAGGCGGCGCGCTTCCTGGTGCAGGCCGACATCCTGCCCAGCCTGGCCAGCCCGCTGTGGAACATCAGCTGGCTGCTCGATGACCATTCCATGCTGGGCCGTCTGCTGCATGCGCTGACCGGTTATGAAGCCGCGCCGTCGGGCATCCAGGTCGTCTTCTACACCGCCACGCTGGCCCTCATCCTGTTCGGCATGCGCCTGCTGCGCATGCGCCCCTCTGTTTCCTCCACCACCTCCTGAGACTCTCATGAAAAAATATGCAATCGTCGCGGTTGCAGGCGCCTTGCTGTGCCCGCTGCTTGCCAACGCCGGCTCCGCCGACTATGTCTACATGCCCTCAGTGACCTATGGCGAGCACGAGATCGACTTCAAGATGGGCGGCGCCTCGAAGGCCGACACCCCGTACGAATCCGCCGCCAGCATCGGTTACGGTTACGGCATCACGCAGCGCTGGTTCAGCGAGATCTACCTCAAGTACAAGCGCGAACTCAACGAGAACACCAAATTCGACGCCGTCGAATGGGAAAACAAATTCATGCTCAGCGAGCCCGGCCAGTACCCGGTGGACGTTGGCTTCCTGCTGGAGATCGAGCGCCCGGTGGATCACGACGAAGGCTGGGAAGTGAAATGGGGCCCTCTGCTCCAGACCGAAGTCGGCAAGGTCCAGCTCAACGCCAACCTGCTCTTCCAGCGCAGCTACGATTCGGCCCAAGCCAACCGGATGCAATTCCTCTACCAGTGGCAGGCCAAGTACCGCTGGACGCCCGGGTTCGAATTCGGCTTCCAGGGCATGGGCGCAATGGGCGACTACGACAACTGGTCGCCTGCGAGCGCGCAGGTGCACAAGACCGGCCCCGCCATCTTCGGCAAGAAGCCCCTGGGCGGCCGCCATGCTGTCAAGTACAACGCCGCCTGGCTGGTCGGCACCACCCAGGCCACGCCTGACCAGACCTTGCGCCTGCAGGTCGAATACGAGTTCTGATCCCCTGTCCGGCGGTGGCGGCAAGCCGCCGCCGGACCCCGGGACCAGCTACTCGTAACGCAGCGCCTGGATCGGCAAGAGACGGGAAGCCCGCCGCGCCGGGTAGAAACCGAAGAAAACGCCCACCAGGGCCGAGAAGCCCACGGCCAGGATGATGGCGCCGACGGACATGCTCACCTGCCAGCCGGCCAGCGTGCCCACGCCCCAGGTGGCCACCGCGCCCAGCAGCACTCCCAGCGCGCCGCCCATCAGGGAGAGCGTCACCGCCTCGATCAGGAACTGCGCCAGGATGTCGGTCGGCCGCGCGCCCACGGCCATGCGCAGGCCGATCTCGCGCGTGCGCTCGGTCACGCTGACCAGCATGATGTTCATGATGCCGATGCCGCCGATCACCAGGCTGATGCCCGCCACCGCCGCCAGCAGCAGCGTCATGATGCGGCTGGCCTCCTCCTGCGCCTGCAAAATCTCGGTCAGGTTGCGCACATTGAAGGGGTCTTCCACGCCGCTGGGCACCTTGAAGCGCTGGCGCAGCAGGTCCTTCACCGACTCCTCCACGCCCTTCATGCTCTGCCCCTCGCGCACCTTCACGAGGATGGTGCCCACGCGCTTGAGGCGGCTGGTCGCGTCGCCGCCCCAGATGCGGTTGCGCAGGGTGCTGATGGGCATCATCAGCACGTCGTCCTGGTCCTGCCCCATGGAGTTCTGGCCCTTGGAGGCCAGCACGCCGATGATCTTCATGGGCACGCCGCGCACGCGCACCGCCTGGTCCACCGGGTCCTGCTCGCCGAAGAGCTCGCGCGCCACCGTGGCGCCCACCCAGGCCACCTTGGCCGAGCCGGCCAGCTCGGCGGGGTCGAATTCGCGGCCCGAGGACAGGCCCCAGTCGCGCGCCTCCAGAAAGTCGTTGGTCACGCCGTAGATCGCCGTGCCCCAGTTGCTGTTGCCCGCCACCACCTGGCCGCTGGTGCGCGAGGTGGGCGCCGCCACCTGCACCTCAGGAATCTCCACGGCGATGGCCTGCGCGTCCTCCTCGGTCAGGCGCTGGCGCGTCTGCGCGCCCAGGCGCACACCCGCCTGCGAAACGCCGCCGGGCACCACCAGCATGATGTTGGAGCCCAGTCCCTTCATCTGCGCCTGCACGCGCTCGGTGGCGCCGCTGCCCACGGCGATCATGGTGATCACCGCCGCCACGCCGATGATGATGCCCAGCATGGTCAGGATGCTGCGCAGCGTGTTCGAGGCCAGGGCGCGCCAGGCCGTGCGCAGGGCGGCCAGCCAGTTCATGCCTGCGGCCCCCCATCCCGTTCGCCCTGAGCTTGTCGAAGGGCTTGCCCGGTCGTGGCTTCGACAGGCTCAGCCCGAACGGAAGTTGGTTCAGCAGTAACGGCCGGTCGCGCCAGCCCGTGCCTCGGCTGGCGCAGGTCCTCGATGATCTGCCCGTCACGGAACACCAGCTTGCGCCGCGCCCAGGCCGCGATGTCGGCCTCGTGCGTGACCAGCACCACCGTCATGCCCTGCCGGTTCAGCTCGGTCAGCAGACGCAGGATGTCGTCGCTGGTTTTCGTGTCCAGCGCGCCCGTGGGTTCGTCGGCCAGGATCAGTTGCGGGTCGTTCACCAGCGCGCGCGCGATCGCCACGCGCTGCTGCTGCCCGCCCGAGAGTTCGCTGGGTGTGTGCTGCCAGCGCTCGCCCAGGCCCACGCGTGTGAGCGCGGCCAGGGCGCGCTCACGCCGCGGCAGCGGCTTCACACCGGCATAGACCATGGGCAGTTCCACGTTCTCCAGCGCACTGGTGCGCGGCAGCAGGTTGAACTGCTGGAAGACGAAGCCGATGCGCCGGTTGCGGATGGACGCGAGCTGGTTGGGCTCCATGCCCTCCACGGCCTCGCCCGCCAGGTGGTAGTGCCCGGTGCTGGGCAGGTCCAGGCAGCCCAGGATGTTCATCAGCGTGGACTTGCCAGAGCCCGAGGCGCCCATGATGGCCACGAAATCCCCCGCCTCGATGTCCAGCGACACCCCGCGCAGCGCGTGCACGGTGCTGTCGCCCATCGTGTAGGTCTTGACGAGATCGCGTGCCTGAATCAATGCCATGTTTGCACCGTTCGCCCTGAGCTTGTCGAAGGGTATGGCACAGGCAGGAGGGCTTCGACAAGCTCAGCCCGAACGGATAGCTGCATCATCAGAACATCATGCGCGGGCCGGCCGGCGGGCGGGCACCGGAGGCCGCGGCCGGGAGGCCGCCGCCCGTCGTACCGGTGATCACCGGGGCGCCTTCCTGCATGGCCGCGGCCTCCGGCGCATCGGGCGGCACGATCAGCTCGGTGCTGCTGCCATCGGTGATGCCCAGGCGCACGCTCCAGGCCTGCGGCTTGCCGTCCTCGCCCATCAGGTAGATGCGTCCGCGCGTCACGGTGCGGCCCGCCGCTTCGGCCTGCAGCGCGGCGTAGCGCTTCTTCTGCTCGGGGGTCAGCATGTCGCCGATGCGCGCGCGGATGTCGGCGGTGATGCGCTCGCGTGCCCGGGCGCGGTCGGCCTCGGCCATCTCGCGCAGGCGCCCGAACTGCGGCCGCGCCGAAGCGTAGATGGCGTCCACCTTCTCCACCTGCGCCGCGCTGAGCTGCAGCTCCTGCACCAGGCGGTTGCGGAATTCGTTCAGGGGGTTGTTGCCCCCGGCCGCCGGGGCCACGGGCGCGGCGACGGGCGCAGAGACTCCGTCCTGCGGGGGCGGCGCGGCCGGCTCCAGGCCGGCGATGCGCACGCGCAGCGCCGCGTTGGGGATCTTGAGCGCGTGCTCGCGTGTGTCCGTCACCACGCGCACATTGGCCGTCATGCCCGGCAGCAGGCGCCCGTCGGGGTTGGAGAAGTTCACCACCGCCACATAGGTCACCACATTGGCCACATTGGTGGCGGCCTTGCGCACCTGGCCGATCTGGCCCTCGAAAGTCTGGCCCGGGTAGGCGTCCACCGAGAAGCTGGCCCTCTGCCCGCTGCGGATGCGGCCCACGTCGGCCTCGTCGATGGCGGCCTCCACCTGCATGTCGCGCAGGTTGCGGGCGATGATGAAAAGCTCCGGCGCCTGCAGGCTGGCCGCCACGGTCTGCCCCTTCTCGATGGCCCGCTTGATCACGATGCCGTTGACCGGCGAGGTGATGCGCGTGCGCGCCAGGTCGATGCGGGCCTGCGCCAGCGCCGCGTCGCGCTGGGCCACGCTGGCCTGCGCGCTCTTGACCTGCGCCTCGGTCACGCCCAGCTGGGCCTCGGCCGCCTTCACGGCCTCGGCGCTGGTGTTGACCAGCGCGTTGGACTGGTCCGCCGTGCTCTGGGTGATGAAACCCTTGCCCACCAGCATCAGATTGCGCTCATGCGTGCGGCGCGCCTCGGCCAGGTCGGTCTGCGCGCGCGAGACCTGGGCCCGGCTGGCCACCACATTGGCCTGGGCGGTCAGCACCACGGCGCGCGCGGCGTCCACATCGGCCTGGGCCGAGCGCACGCGGTATTCGAAAGTCTCCGGGTCGATCACGGCCAGCAGCTGGCCGGCCTTGACCTCGGCGTTGAAGTCCACGTACAGGTCCTTGATCTGGCCCGAGACCTGGGTGCCCACCGTGACCTGGGTCACCGGGCTCACCGCGCCGGTGGAGGCCACGGCCGCCTGCAGCGGGCCGCGCTCGATCCTGGCCGTGCGGTACTGCACCTCGACGCTGCCGGCGCGTTGTGTCCACCACAGCCCCAGGGCCGCCACCAGCGCCAGCGCCACCCCGCCCGTCACCAGATATGTCTTCTTCATGCGGCTGATTGTAGGAACAAGGCCATGTCCCGTACCGGAGGCAGGTGTCTCGCAGGTAAAGAGCAGGCAAACCGGCCCGCCAGCGGCGCCACAAAAAACGGCGCTCTTCGAGCGCCGTGGAATGGCCGTTTGTAGAAACGGCCGGCTGCGGGGGAGGACCGCAGCAAAGCGAAGGATATCAGCGGCGGTTACCCATGTACGACTCAGGGCCACCCCGGCCCGCGCGCTCACCGCGCTCGGCATGACGCTCGTCGCGGTCATGGTCGCGCTCACGATCGCGGCGGCCGCCCCAGCCCCGCTCGTCCCAACGGCCATGACGGTCGTCTCGGTCTTTCCAGTGGCCGTAGGCATGGCCGCGGTTGTAATAGCCGGGAGCGATCACGCGGTAGACGGGTTGCGGGTAATAAACGGGCGCCGGGACATAGACCACGCGGGGGGCCGGCTCGTAGTAGCGTTCGTAGACCACCACGGGCGCTGCCGGCATATTGCTCACACCGACGCTGATGCCGGGCTGCGACATGCCGATGGACCAGTACACATCCGCTCCGTCGTGTCCGGCGTGGGCGGCACTGCTGGCCCCCAGACCCAGGGCGGCCACCAGGGCCAGGGCAGCGACGGAAGGGTTGGCTTTGGACGTCATGAGGAATCTCCTTTACGGGGCTCCCGATGGGCGCCCTGTTACCTCAACGCGCCCGGCCTCGCCAAGGAGACGAAGTGCCGGCGAAGGACGTCACAAGATGTAACAACACCCTGCCAAAAACACGGCCTCAGCGCGGCCGCAGCCCCGCCGGCAGCCAGCCGCTGAGCCGCGCCTCGATCTGCTTTTCATGCCGCTGCCACCAGATGCCCAGAGCCACCACGGCCAGCCCCAGGAGGGTGAGCGCAAACGGGAACATCAGGCTGTCGCGGAACACCCGGTGCGACAGGTAAGCCAGATAACCGGCCACCCCAAACGCCCCCAGCACCGTGAAGACCCGCCGGCCGATGGCCGCGCCGCCGAAGACCAGGCCCACATTGATCAGCGCGTACAGGGCCTTGCCCAATTGCGAGCCCGAATCCTGCAGGCTCAGGCCACCCCAGAACATGAGGGCGCCGAAGATATAGAGCCAGAAGGCAAAGTCCTGCCGCCACTCCCCGCTGGCCAGGCGGCTGCGCACGTCCACCCACAGGGCCAGCAGGCACAGGCCGATGCCGAAGACCAGGGACATGTCGCGCATGAACTTGTATTCAAAACCGGCCTGCTGCATCAGCAGGCTGGCCACGTCCATGTACATGTACCAGACCGTCACCGCCACGGGCATCACCATGAAAGGCAGGCGGTAGCGCCACAGCATCACCACCGCGGCGGCCAGGGTGCCGAACTCCAGCGTGAGCCAGCGCCAGTCGATCTGCGTGTGATAGGCCTTGTAGTTGCTGGGCCCGCCCGGCGGCCACTGGCCCAACCCGCTTTGCAGCGCCCACAGCGCCAGCGGCACCAGGCAGACCGCCAGCGTGGCCAAAATGCCGGCCGGCGTGCCCAGTCCCCGGCCCTTGAGGTGGTCCGCCACCAGCAGGCAGGCCACCAGGTAGCCCAGGGCAATGGCCAGCAGGCCCCAGTCGCCGAACTGCTGCCAGCCCAGGGTCATGAACAGCGTCATGGCGCCGATGGCCACCAAACCGCCAAAGTAATACAGCACATTGGTAAAGGAAAAGCGCGGCCCGGCGGGCAGGCTGGCCGGCACGGTGGTCTGCACCCGGACCTTGGCCACCCAGCGCGCCCAGAGCTGCTGGGACTGCTGGCCGGTGATCAGGCCCTCGCGCACGGCGGCCTGCAAATCGGCCTGGGAGACGGAGACACTGTCGCTTTGTGGTTCGCTCATGGCGCCCTCCTGTGCCGTGCATGGTAGCAAGCCCGCGCCCGGCGGGGAGCGGCCTCTAAAATGGCTGGATGAGCAAGCCCAGCACCCCTGATAACAAAGAAGCCCCCAAGGCCAGCAATTTCCTGCGCCAGATCATCGAACACGACCTGGCCGCCGGCACCTACAGCGGCCGCCGCTGGGCCCACCAGCCCGGTGAAGCCAGCCTGCAGGAGCAGGGCCAGCCCGACCCCGCCCGCATCCGCACCCGCTTCCCGCCCGAACCCAACGGCTACCTGCACGTGGGCCACGCCAAGAGCATCTGCCTGAACTTCGGCCTGGCGCGCGACTACGGCGGCGTCTGCCACATGCGCTTCGACGACACCAACCCCGAGAAGGAAGAGCAGGAGTACGTCGACGCCATCACCGACGCGGTGAAGTGGCTGGGCTTCGGCTGGGACGCGCACGGCGACAGCCATTTGTACTACGCCAGCAACTACTTCGACTTCATGGTCCGCGCGGCCGAGTACCTGGTGGAAACCGGCCACGCCTATGTGGACGAGCAGACCCCCGAAGAAATGCGCGCCAACCGCGGCGACTTCGGCAAACCCGGCACCGACAGCCCCTTCCGCGCCCGCACGCCCGCCGAGAACCTGGCCCGCTTCCGTGAAATGCGCGCCGGCAAACATGCGGACGGCTCCATGGTGCTGCGCGCCAAGATCAGCATGGCCAGCCCCAACATCAATCTGCGCGACCCGGCCATCTACCGCATCCGCCGCGCCACCCACCACAACACGGGTGACACCTGGTGCATCTACCCCATGTACTCCTTCGCCCACCCCATTGAGGACGCGCTGGAGAACATCACCCACAGCATCTGCACGCTGGAGTTCGAAGACCAGCGCCCGTTTTACGACTGGACGCTGGAGCGCATCGTCCCCATCCTGCGCGCGCCGCAGTTTGAACAGGCCAAGAAGCTCATCGAGAAGATCGAAGCCCAGGGCCTGGAAGCCGGCAAGGAATTTGCCCTGCACTGCCACAACCACGCGGACAAGCTCTTTGCCAGCGCCGCCGAAGGCCAGCTGCGCGCGCTGTTCGCCAAGTGGGAACACGACCGCAATGCCGTGCTGACGGACCTGCCCGCCTTCTTCGCCCTGCTCAGACAAGAAACCGCGCAGTTCACCCCCCTGCTGGCCCACGCATTGGACGGCCAGCGCCCCAACGTCTTCCTGCTGCCGCATCAGCACGAGTTCGCCCGCCTGAACCTCACCTACGTGATCACCAGCAAACGCAAGCTGGCCCAGCTGGTGACGGAAGGCCGCGTGAGCGGCTGGGACGACCCGCGCATGCCCACCATCGTCGGCCTGCGCCGCCGCGGCTACACACCCGAGAGCATCCAGCTCTTTGCCGAACGCATCGGCGTGACCAAGGACTACAGCTGGATCGACTACAGCACGCT
>JAGWTL010000089.1 GCA_028869035.1 Burkholderiales bacterium
GTGGCTCAGCCACGTGAACGCCTCGGTGCTCAAGGTCAAGCTGGCCACCGCCATCATCGGCATCAGCTCCATCCACCTGCTCAAGACCTTCATCAACGCGGACAACTACACCGACCGGGTGCTGATCGCCCAGACGGCCATCCACATCACCTTCCTGCTGTCGGCCATCGCCATTGCCTACACAGACAAGCTGATGTCGGCCTCCGCCGCGGAACATCACTGACCCTTCAGCCGAGCATCCCCATGAGCACCAGCATCAAGCAAGCCGACCTGATCGAATCCGTCGCCGCCGCCCTGCAGTACATCAGCTACTACCACCCGGCCGACTACATCGCCCACCTGGCCCGCGCCTACGCGCGCGAGCAGAGCCCCGCCGCCAAGGACGCCATCGCGCAGATCCTCACCAACAGCAAGATGAGCGCCACGGGCCACCGCCCGATCTGCCAGGACACGGGCATCGTGAACGTCTTCCTCAAGGTCGGCATGAACGTGCGCTGGGAAGGCTTCGGCGGCAGCCTGGAAGATGCCGTCAACGAAGGCGTGCGCCGCGCCTACAACCATCCGGACAATACGCTGCGTGCCAGCGTGCTGGCCGATCCGCAGTTCGCCCGCAAGAACACCAAGGACAACACGCCTGCGGTCATCTTCACGGAGATCGTGGCTGGTGACACGGTGGAGGTCACTGTCGCGGCCAAGGGCGGCGGCAGCGAGAACAAGAGCAAGATGGTGATGATGAACCCCAGCGACTCCATCGTCGACTGGGTCCTCAAGACCGTGCCCACCATGGGCGCCGGCTGGTGCCCGCCGGGCATGCTGGGCATCGGCATCGGCGGCACCGCCGAGAAAGCCGTCCTGATGGCCAAGGAAAGCCTGATGGAAGACCTGGACATGTACGAGCTGCAGGCCAAGGCGAGCAAGGGCGAGAAGCTCACGCAGGTGGAAGAGCTGCGCCTGGAACTGCATGAGAAGGTCAACGCCTTAGGCATCGGCGCCCAGGGCCTGGGCGGCCTGACCACCGTGCTGGACGTGAAGATCAAGATGTACCCCACGCATGCGGCCAGCAAGCCTGTGGCCATGATCCCCAACTGCGCGGCCACGCGCCACGCGCATTTCGTCATGGACGGCTCGGGTCCGGTCTACCTGGAACCGCCCAGCCTGGACCTCTGGCCCGACGTCAACTGGACGCCCGACACGAAGAAGAGCAAGCGCGTGGACCTGAACAAGCTGACCAAGGAAGAGGTGGCGAGCTGGAAACCCGGCGACACCCTGCTGCTCAAGGGCAAGATGCTCACCGGCCGCGACGCCGCGCACAAGCGCATCGCCGACATGCTGGCCAAGGGTGAGAGGCTGCCCGTGGACTTCACCAACCGCGTGATCTATTACGTGGGCCCGGTGGACCCGATCAAGGGCGAGGCCGTCGGCCCGGCCGGCCCCACCACCGCCACGCGCATGGACAAGTTCACCGAGACCATGCTGGGCCAGACCGGCCTGATCGCCATGATCGGCAAGGCCGAACGCGGCCCCGAGGCCGTGGAAGTGATCCGCCAGCACAAGAGCGCCTACCTGATGGCCGTGGGCGGCGCCGCCTACCTGGTCAGCAAGGCCATCAAGACCGCCAAGGTCGTGGGCTTCGAAGACCTGGGCATGGAAGCCATCTACGAATTCGACGTGGTGGACATGCCCGTCACCGTGGCGGTCGATGCCGGTGGCACCAGCGCCCACGTCACCGGCCCGGCCGAGTGGAGCCGCCGCATTGCCAGCGGCGAGTTCAAGGGCATCTCGCTGGCCACTGCCGGAGCCCCGTGACGCGACCGGTCGGCGTCTTCGACAGCGGCATCGGGGGATTCAGCGTCCTCCGGGCCCTGCGTGCAGAACTGCCGCACCAGCCTTTTGTCTACGTGGCCGACAGCGGCCACGCGCCTTATGGCGAACGCGAGAGCGGGCACGTGATCGAACGCTCGCAGGCCATCGCTCGCCACCTGATCCAGGCGCACGACATCCAGGCCCTGGTCGTGGCCTGCAACACGGCCACCGCCGCGGCCATCGCCCTGCTGCGCGAACAACATCCGGAACTGCCCATCATCGGTGTGGAGCCCGCGCTCAAGCCCGCGGCACAGGTCAGCCGCACACACCGCGTGGGCGTGATGGCCACGCGCAGCACCCTGCAAAGCGCCAAGTTCCAGGCCCTGCTGGCCACACTGAAAGACCAGGCCGAATTCGTTCTGCAACCCTGCGACGGCCTGGCCGATGCCATCGAGCGCCAGGACTTCGAGCGCGCGCTGGCGCTGAGCCGGAGTTACACCGCGGCCATGGGGCGCTTTGGCAATGATGGGATCGACACCGTGGTCCTGGGCTGCACCCATTACCCGCTGATTGCGGACACGCTCCAGGACCTGCTGGGCCCACAGGTGACCCTGGTTGACAGCGGCGCCCCGGTGGCACGACAGACACGCCGCGTACTGCCCGAGCCTGCGGTCACGGGACACCCCTTGCCACACCTGAGCACCACCGGCCATCCCGAGCCATTGAGAGCTGCCGTCGACCGCTGGCTGCAACCGCAATTTGCCATCGAGACACTGCGCGGCTGAGGTTGGCCCGACTGCCCTATTTCCTGCGACCCTGGCGGTACTCCCAGGGCGGGATGGGCCGGGGATCACGCCAGAGCCCCACACGCTGCTGCCGTGCCTCGGCCTCGGCGGCGGCATAGGCCTCCCGGTCGGCCACCGGCACATCGCGAACCTGAGCCCGGTCGTACCAGGCCATGCCGCGCTGCAATTGCTCCAGATTCACATGCATGCCCTGCACCAGCACCTTGCCCCGACGCGGCGTGCTTTTGTTGTTGCCGGGAATGTCCACCACCACGCCGCGCTGGAACACCAGCTCACGCAGGGAGTCCAGGGAACGCTGGCCATGGGCCTGGAATTTTTCCGGAGCATCCAGACCGGCCAGCCGCACGGTGTGCTGCACCTTCCTGTCGTCGACGACCTTGATGGTGTCGCCCGAGACAACTGCCGACACCCGGCCCGTGAGCGTCCAGGCGCCGGCCGGCAGGCAAGCCAGGAACGACAGCAACAGCACGAGCGGGGACAGATGGGATCTCACGGAGATCAGAGGGAGATGGAAGAGAAATGGTCGGGGCGATACGATTCGAACGTACGACCCTCTCGTCCCAAACGAGATGCGCTACCAGGCTGCGCTACGCCCCGACTAGGCCCGTATTCTACCGGCAGGCACTCTTGCAGTCCGCAAAGGCGTCCCTGGGATAAAGTTTCCACATGCGCGCACGCTCCTTTCCCCTGCCATGGTTGCAAGCCGGCGAAGACTTTCCGCCCGTGAGCCAGGCCTGGGGCCCAGGCTCGGAAGCGCCAGGCCTGCTGGCCGCCGGTGGCGCTCTGGATGTGCCCACCCTGCGGCGCTCCTATGGGCAGGGCATCTTTCCCTGGTTCAGCACCGGCCAGCCCATCCTCTGGTGGAGCCCGGACCCTCGCATGGTGCTGGAGGTGGCGCAGTTCCGCCTGCATCGCTCGCTGCGCAAGACCTTGCAGAAATTCAGCACGAGTCCCGGCTGTGAAATCCGCTTCGACTCGGCTTTCGAGCAGGTGATCGGCGCCTGCGCGGGAAGCCCGCGTGAGGGTCAGGATGGCACCTGGATCGTCCCGCCCATGGTGCAGGCCTATACCGAGCTGCACCGCGCCGGCCATGCGCACAGCGTCGAGGCCTGGATCGATGGACGGCTTATGGGTGGCCTCTACTGTGTGGCCCTGGGCCGGGCCGTGTTCGGTGAATCCATGTTCACGCGAGCCAGCGACGCCTCCAAGATCGCGCTGGCCGCCCTGGTGGCCTTCTGCCGCCGGCAGGGCATCAGCACGATCGACTGCCAGCAGAACACGCAGCATCTGGCCTCGCTGGGAGCCCACGAGGTGCCCCGTGTGGATTTTTTGCGCCACATCACGGCAGCCCAGTTGCAGCCTGGTCCCCGCTGGCAGTTCGAACCCCTATACTGGCGTGAACTGATGATGGCCCCCGCGGAGTCGACGTGACGCATCTCAAGGATCTGCCCCTTCAGAGTCTGCAGTTCTATGCCACGGCACCCTACCCGTGCAGTTATCTGGGCGGCCGCCTGGCCCGTTCGCAGGTCGCCACGCCCAGCCACCTGATCAACAACTCCACGTATTCAGGACTTGTCGCCCAGGGCTTTCGCCGCAGCGGCATGTTCACCTACCGGCCGCACTGCGACGGCTGCCAGGCCTGCATCCCGCTGCGCGTGCGCGTACAGGACTTCCAGCCCACCCGCAGCCAGCGGCGCGCCTGGAAGCAGCACCTGAGCCTGCAGGTCCGCGTCTCGCGCCTGTGCTTCGTGCCCGAGCATTACCAGCTCTATCTGCGTTACCAGAGCGGCCGCCACGCGGGCGGCGGCATGGACCAGGACAGCATTGACCAGTACACCCAGTTCCTGCTGCAAAGCCGCGTCAACTCGCGCCTGATCGAGTTCCGTGAAACGCTGGCCGACGGCTCCCCTGGCGCCCTGTGCATGGTGTCCGTGCTGGACGTGCTGGACGATGGCCTCTCCGCCGTCTACACCTTCTACGAACCCGGCCACGAGGCCAGCTACGGCACCTACAGCGTGCTCTGGCAGATCGAGCAGGCACGGCAGCTGGGCCTGCCACACGTCTACCTCGGTTACTGGATCGAAGACAGCCAGAAAATGAACTACAAGGCCCGCTTCAGCCCGCACGAGCTTCTGTTGCAGGGCCAGTGGCTGGCAGCCAGGCCCGACGGCAGCATGCCCTTGGCCAGGTAACGATTTCACGAGGTAAAATCGGAACTCCTGCTGGAGAGTACCCGATGAAGAAAAAAGATCCGGATGCGGTTGCCACCCCGACCGTACAGGTGATCGAACGGATGTTCACACTGATGGATGTGCTGGCGTCGCGTGAAGAAGCGATTTCGCTCAAGGAAATCAGCGAAAAGACCGGGCTCCATCCCTCCACCGCCCACCGCATCCTCAACGACCTGGCCAGTGGTCGTTACGTCGACCGGCCGCAGCCTGGCACCTATCGCCTGGGCATGCGTCTGCTGGAACTGGGCAATCTGGTCAAGGCACGCCTCAATGTCCGTGATGCGGCCATCGCCCCCATGCGCGAACTGCACCGCCTGATCCAGCAGCCCGTCAACCTGAGCATGCGCCAGGGCGACGAGATCGTCTACATCGAGCGCGCCTACAGCGAACGCTCAGGCATGCAGGTGGTGCGCGCCATCGGTGGCCGTGCGCCCCTGCACCTCACCTCGGTAGGCAAGCTCTTCCTGGCCGCCGACGATCCGCAGCGCGTACGGGCCTATGCCACGCGCACCGGCCTCTCCGGCCATACCAAGAACAGCATCACCCAGCTGCCAGTGCTTGAGCGTGAACTCTCCAAGGTGCGCCAGTACGGCACCGCACATGACGACGAGGAACTGGAACTGGGGGTGCACTGCATGGCCGCCGGCATCCACGACGACCAGGGCAAGCTGGTGGCGGGACTGTCAATCTCGGCGCCGACGGGGCGGCTGGACAAGGAATGGCTGCCCAAGTTGCAGACCGTGGCCAGTGAAATTTCGCGCATGCTGGGCTACCAGGCCGGCAGCGCGGAGAAGCGCTGAAACAAGGCCCTCGGGGGCCTGCTGTCAGGAACTGACGCTGAGCAGAAGAACCGGGGCTGGGGTATCGATCAGGTTCTCGGTCATCGGTCCGGGCGCCTTGGCCGGTATCGATTCAACCCAGCGCCTCACACGCTCGGCGTCACCGAGGCGGCTGAGCTTGCCGGCGGAATCCAGAAACACCATGATGAGGTTGCGACCGGCCACCTTGGCCTGCATGACCAGGCACTGACCTGCCTCGGAGATGTAGCCGGTCTTTTGCAGACCGATTTCCCAGGTCGGATTGCGCACCAGGCGATTGGTGTTGCTGAACACGAGCTTGCGGCGCCCGACGGCCACCTGGTAAGCCGGCGAGGTGGAGTATTCGCGCAACAGACTGTCATCGGAGGCCACGTTGACCAGCACGGCCAAATCCCTGGCGCTGGAGCGGTTTTTGCTGGACAAGCCCGTGGGCTCGACATACTGCGTGTCCTGCATGCCCAGCAACTGGGCTTTGGCGTTCATCATTTCGACAAAGACCTGCAAGCCACCCGGATAGGTGCGCCCCAAGGCATGGGCGGCACGATTCTCACTGGACATCAAGGCCAGATGCATCAGCTCGCCGCGGCTCAGGGTCGAGCCCACACGCAGGCGCGAGGTGCTGCCTTTTTCCGTATCCACATCGTCCTGGGTGATGGTGATCATCTCGTCCAGGGACAGCTCGGCTTCGCTGATCAGCAGGCCCGTCATGAGCTTGGTCAGCGAGGCAATGGGCAGCACGGCCTCTTCGTTCTTGCTGAGCAGCACTTCCTGGGTTTCCTGGTCGATGACATAGGCCACGCTGGAACGCAGGGACAGGGGATCGGCCACACCGTGCAAGCCGGCGCGCATGCCATCCGAAGGCCGCGCCGGACGCACAATCCGGCCCGCGGGACGCTTGGCGTAGGTCTTGCGTTTGCCCTGGTGGCTGATCTTGAGCACCTTGGGCTTGGCCCCGGTCTGGTTGCCATTGCTCCCGTTGGCTGATGCCGCGAACGCCAGCCCGGATGCTGCAAACACCAGGGACAGCGACGCTGTCAAAGCCCAGATAAAACGATGGAAGTGGTTCACCAGTCCGACCCTGCACAGGAAATAAATGGATGCCATGGATACATGGCACCAGCACAGGCAAGGTTATACCGAAAATATCAAGCTGGATCAACCACTTGTGTCGCTTTTCTAAACAAAGTCTTACATATCCAGGTAATAACCCTAGCCCTGGGCAGCCACCCGGTCAGCTTTGCTGTGCAACTTGTTGAGTGCGCTGAGATAAGCCTTGGCGGACGCCACCACGATATCGGGGTCCGATCCGACCCCGTTGACCACACGGCCGCTGTTTTGCAGGCGCACCGTCACCTCGCCCTGGCTTTCGGTCGAGCCGCTGATGGCATTGACGGAATACAGCACCATCTCGGCGCCGCTCTTGACGTGCGACTCGATGGCCTTGAGCGAGGCGTCCACCGGGCCATTGCCATCCGATGCGCCGTGCACCTCCTTGCCTTCCACCGTGATCACGATGGAGGCATGCGGACGTTCGCCGGTTTCGCTGTGTTGCGAAAGCGAGATGAAGCCGTACTGTTCCTTCTCACTGGCCACGCTCTCGTCGCTCACCAGGGCCAGAATGTCCTCGTCGAAGATCTCGCTCTTGCGGTCGGCCAGTTCCTTGAAGCGGGCAAAGGCGGTGTTGAGCTCTCCTTCGCTCTCCAGGCTCACGCCCAGGTCCTGCAGGCGCTGCTTGAAGGCGTTCCGGCCGGACAGCTTGCCCAGCACGATCTTGTTGGCGCTCCAGCCCACGTCCTCGGCGCGCATGATTTCATAGGTATCCCGCGCCTTGAGCACGCCGTCCTGGTGGATGCCCGAAGCGTGGGCGAAGGCATTGGCGCCAACCACGGCCTTGTTGGGCTGCACCACGAACCCGGTGGTCTGGCTGACCATGCGGCTGGCCGGCACGATCTGGGTGGTGTCGATGCCGACATCCAGATTGAAATAGTCGCGGCGCGTCTTCACCGCCATCACGATCTCCTCCAGGCTGCAGTTGCCGGCGCGCTCGCCCAGACCGTTGATGGTGCATTCAATCTGGCGCGCGCCGCCGATCTTCACGCCGGCCAGGGAGTTGGCCACCGCCATGCCCAGGTCGTTGTGGCAATGCACCGACCAGATTGCCTTGTCCGAGTTGGGAATGCGCTCACGCAGTGTCTTGATGAAGTTGCCATACAGCTCGGGCACGGCATAGCCCACCGTATCCGGAATGTTGAGGGTGGTGGCGCCTTCCTTGATAACCGCCTCCAGCACGCGGCAGAGGAAGTCAACATCACTGCGGTAGCCATCCTCCGGGCTGAATTCGATATCTTCCACCAGATTGCGCGCATACCGTACGGAAAGTTTCGCCTGCTCCAGAACCTGCTCCGGTGTCATGCGCAGCTTTTTCTCCATGTGGAGGGCCGAGGTGGCGATGAAGGTGTGGATGCGGGCCCGGTTCGCGCCCTTGAGCGCTTCGGCCGCGCGTGCGATGTCGCGGTCATTGGCGCGCGACAGCGAACAGATCGTGGAGTCCTTGATCGTGTTGGCGATACCCTGCACAGCCTCGAAGTCCCCGTTCGAACTGGCGGCGAAACCAGCCTCGATCACGTCCACCTTCAGGCGCTCGAGCTGGCGTGCGATTCGCAGCTTCTCGTCCTTGGTCATGGAAGCGCCGGGCGACTGCTCGCCGTCACGCAAAGTCGTATCGAAAATGATCAATTTCTCAGCCATCTCAAACTCCTGTTCGTCTTCAACAAAATCAACAACCGTAAAAGCAAAAGGCCCGCTGCGGATGCATACGGGCCTTTGATGGGAATTTCGCGCGCGCTACTAATTCCGCCCGTTGTGGCGTTGCAGCAGTAGTGCTAGCGAAAACTTGTTCATGACCTCAATGTACCACAATCAAATACCGTGTGCATAGCCCTGTTCTATGACACCCATTACTGATGCAGCCCGCGCTCTTCAGGCTCGTCGGTCGAGGTGCTGATGACGCTGGTCGGCTTGCCCTTGGCCTTGCGCCAGGCATAGATGACATAACCGCTGAGACCGTAGACCACGAAGACACCGAACAGCACCACCGGCGGATGGATGTTGACGACAGCTATGCCCAGGGCGATCAGGACGATCACCACGAAGGGCACGCTCTTCTTCATATGAACGTCCTTGAAGCTGTAGAAGGGCACATTGCTGACCATGGTCAGGCCGGCGTAAAGGGCCAGCACGAACATGGGCCAGGCCACGGCCGGTCCCGTCACATCCAGCTCGGTCATGATCCAGATGAAACCAGTCACAAGGGCCGCAGCGGCAGGCGAAGGCAGGCCTTGGAAGTAACGCTTGTCCACCACACCCGTGTTGACGTTGAAACGCGCCAGGCGCAGTGCCGCACAGGCACAGTAGACAAAAGCCGCAATCCAGCCCCAGCGCCCCAGCCCCTTGAGCGCCCACTCATAGGCGATCAGGGCGGGCGCCGCGCCAAAGGACACCATGTCGGACAGCGAATCCATCTGCTCGCCAAAGGCGCTCTGGGTATTGGTCATGCGCGCTACACGCCCGTCCAGGCTGTCCAGCACCATGGCGGAGAAGACACCGATGGCGGCCAGGTCGAACCGACCGTTCATGGCCATGACGACGGCATAAAAACCGCCAAACAGGCCGCCCAGGGTAAACAGGTTGGGCAGGATGTAGATGCCCTTGCGGCGCTTGCGCACCATCACGGCCTCCCCTTCGCCGATGCGATCCTCTACGCCATCATGCATGTCGCACCTCCGTCCCGCAAGGGCAGGTCTGCAGATCAAGGTCTTGAGTATTCATGGCGGCAAGTGTAAGGCAGACCACGCTTGCGTGAGACAAAAAAACAAGGCCACCGAAGTGGCCTTGTTGTCAGCGGTGGAAAGCGATCAGTTGCGGGTCTGGTCGACCAGCTTGTTCTTGGCGATCCAGGGCATCATGGCGCGCAGCTGGCCGCCCACCTTCTCGATACTGTGGTCGGCCGTGTTGCGGCGGCGGGCCGTCATGCTGGGGTAGCCGGTGCGGCCTTCCAGGATGAACATCTTGGCGTAGTCGCCGTTCTGGATGCGCTTGAGCGCGTTGCGCATGGCGGCGCGCGACTGCTCGTTGATCACCTCGGGGCCGGTCACGTACTCGCCATACTCGGCATTGTTGGAGATCGAGTAGTTCATGTTCGCGATGCCGCCTTCGTAGATCAGGTCCACGATGAGCTTGAGCTCGTGCAGGCACTCGAAGTAGGCCATCTCGGG
>JAGWTL010000414.1 GCA_028869035.1 Burkholderiales bacterium
GGGCAAGGCCGATTCCTGGAGCGGCTTCTGGGAACGCCTGCGCATGAAGGTCGAGCGGATGACGCCGCAGAAGAAGGTGGCCAGCACCACGGCCGTCGAGGCCGGTGATATCTACTGGAATGGTGAAGCCAAGCCCCAGTTCATCGACTCCGACGAGCTGACGGCTTTCCAGAAAGCCATGGCCCTGGTGGAGTCCGACCAGAAGGATCAGGTGCAGGCGGCTTTCACCGAGTTTGCCAAGACCTACCCCAACAGCCCGCTCAAGGCCGATGCCGACCCGGCCATGGCCCACCCGATGGCCGGCAAGTGAGATCCTGCGCCCGGGTCAATGCCGGCGGCGACCCTTTTTCTTTCTGGAGCGGTGACGGCCCCAGCCATCTGCACGCTTGCCGGTACAGACCCACAGACCCGTTTCGCCCGGTGAGCCGGGTATCCCATGGAGGCTTCCAGCTTGTCTACTCTTCGCACCGGTTTTCTCGCGCTTTTCCTGTCACTGTGCACCCTGGTCCCGGCACACGCCGCTTGCGACGACACGACTTCCATTTCGGGCCAGATCTGCAAACGCCTGACCGACACCTGGAACGAGGGGGAGCATGATCTTTACCTGCCCTTTCATACCTTCCATCTGCCCTACGCCTATTCGGATGAAGCGATTAACACCTATCGCGAGAACACCTGGGGCCTGGGGTATGGACGCAGCCGCCACGACGAATCCGGCAGCTGGAACGGCCTTTACGGCATGCTTTTTCTCGACTCGCACAGCAAGCTGCAACCCATCGTGGGCTACGGTCACCAATGGCTTTGGGGCCCGCGCGAGGGGCTGCATGCCGGGCTGGGCTACACCGTTTTCGTGACGGCACGCGCGGACATCAGAAGCTACACCCCGATCCCGGCTGTGTTGCCGATTGCCTCGATCAACTACGGGAAAGTTGCCGTCAACGCGGCCTTCATGCCCGGAGGCATGGGCTTTGGCAACATCCTGTTTCTGTGGGGCCGGGTCGGGTTCTGAAGCCTGTCAGGCGCCGAGAAAACCCTGGATCGCGGCCAGCGTCTCGTCCGGGGTTTCGGTCATCTGGTGGTGACCCACAGCCAGTTCGACCACCTCTACCTTCTTCCCGGTTTCACGCGCCTTGGCGATCAGTCCCTGCGCTGACTTTGCCAGGGTCATCTGGTCCTGGGTGCCCAGCAGGAAGAGCACAGGGCAGCTGATCTGCGCCACGGCCTGTTCGCCATTCGCATAGCGGTCGCAAGCCTGGAAGCCGCGATGGAACACGTTGACGGCCTTGTTGCTGGCCAGGACGCGCCGGCCCAGGGCCAGGCTGCTGCCGTAGACCCAGGTGCCCGGGCCGAGCGAGGAGGGCGGGGCGGCCAGGGTGCTGCGTGAAAATACATTGATCATCTTCAGCGCCTTCTCGGGCTCGTTCAGCGCGGCGTCGAGCAGGGACTGCGAGACCTTCATGGGCCAGGCCGTGCCCACCAGCACCAGATGGCTGATGCGCGCCTTCAGGCGTGAGGCTGTTTCGAGCGCGATCAAGGAGCCCCAACTGTGGCCCACCAGGGCCGCGCGCTGCACACCGGCTGTGTCGAGCAGAGCAGTGATGAAGTCGGCCGCTTCTTCCACCGAAGACGGGGCCTCCCCGGCGCTGCGGCAGTGGCCCGGCAGGTCCACGGCCAGCACGTTCCAGCCGTGGTGGGCCAGGTAACGGCTCTGCAGGCCCCAGACGCTGTGGTCGTTGAGCACGCCGTGGATCATCACGACGGTGGGTTTGGCCGGGTCATAGGGCTTGCCGCCGGTGTAGAAGTAGCTGGGTGCGCCGTTGACGGTGAAATACATGGATTGCTCTCCAGACCGTTCGCCCTGAGCTTGGTCGTTGGGCAGGGCTTCGACAGGCTCAGCCCGAACGGGGTTAGGTGGTTTTTTC
>JAGWTL010000090.1 GCA_028869035.1 Burkholderiales bacterium
GACAGGGAGGTGATGCCCTTCTCGACCAGCCACTTGGCGAAGTCCGGATGGTCGCTGGGGCCCTGGCCGCAGATGCCGACGTACTTGTTCTGCTTGCGGCAGGCCGCGATGGCGCGCGCCACCATGGCTTCCACGGCCGGGTCGCGCTCGTCGAAGTCGGCCGCCAGCAGCTCCATGCCGGAATCGCGGTCCAGGCCCAGGGTGAGCTGGGTCAGGTCGTTGGAGCCGATCGAGAAGCCGTCGAAGTACTCGAGGAACTCGTCGGCCAGGATGGCGTTGCTGGGCACCTCGCACATCATGATGATCTTCAGGCCGCCGGAGCCGGAGGCGGCGTCCGCGCCTTGGCCGCGCTTGAGGCCATGCTTGCCCAGCAGGTCGATCACCTTCTTCGCCTGGCCCAGGGTGCGCACGAAGGGCACCATGAGTTCGACGTTGGTCAGGCCCATCTCCTCGCGCACGCGTTTCATGGCCTCGCACTCCATGGCGAAGGCCCCGGCAAAGTCGGCACTCAGGTAACGCGCGGCGCCGCGGAAGCCCAGCATCGGGTTCTCTTCCTCGGGCTCGTAGCGGCTGCCGCCGATGAGCTTGCGGTACTCGTTGCTCTTGAAATCCGACAGGCGCACGATGACCGGCTTGGGCCAGAAGGCGGCGGCAATGGTGGCCACGCCCTCGGCCACCTTGTCCACGTAGAAGGCACGCGGCGAGGCGTGGCCGCGGGCCACGGACTCGACCGCCTTCTTCAGGTCGGCGTCGATGTTCGGGTACTCCAGGATGGCCTTGGGGTGCACGCCGATGTTGTTGTTGATGATGAACTCCAGGCGCGCCAGGCCCACACCTTCATTCGGCAGCCGGGCGAAGTCGAAGGCCAGCTGCGGGTTGCCGATGTTCATCGTGATCTTGACGTCGATCTCGGGCATGGCTCCGCGCTGGACTTCGGTCACCTCCATCTCGAGCAGGCCGTCGTAGATGTGACCGGTGTCGCCTTCGGCGCAGCTCACCGTCACCAGCGTGCCGTCCTTGAGGTTCTCGGTGGCATCACCGCAACCGACCACGGCCGGGATGCCCAGTTCGCGCGCGATGATGGCCGCGTGGCAGGTGCGGCCGCCGCGGTTGGTGACGATGGCGCTGGCGCGCTTCATCACGGGTTCCCAGTTCGGGTCGGTCATGTCGGTGACCAGCACGTCACCGGGCTGGACCTTGTCCATCTCGCTGATGTTGTGCACCAGGCGCACCGGGCCGGTACCGATCTTCTGGCCGATGGCGCGACCTTCGGCCAGCACGGCGCTCTGGCCCTTGAGCTTGTAGCGCATCTCGGCCGTGCCGGCCGCCTGGCTCTTCACGGTCTCGGGGCGGGCCTGCAAGATGTAGAGCTGGCCGTCGGTGCCGTCCTTGCCCCACTCGATGTCCATGGGGCGGCCGTAGTGCTGCTCGATCACCAGGGCGTACTTGGCCAGCTGCTCGACATCGGCGTCGCTCAGCGAGTAGCGGTTGCGCTGCTCGGTGGGCACGTCGATGGTCTTGACCAGCTTGCCGCCAGCCTTCTTTTCCTCGGGGGTGGAGAAGACCATCTGGATCAGCTTGGAGCCCAGGTTACGGCGCACCACGGCGCGCTTGCCGGCCTTGAGCATGGGCTTGTGCACGTAGAACTCGTCGGGGTTCACGGCGCCCTGCACCACCGTCTCGCCCAGGCCGTAGCTGGAGGTGATGAAGACCACGTCCTCGAAACCGGACTCGGTGTCGATGGTGAACATCACACCGGCGGCGCCCAGGTCGGAGCGCACCATGCGCTGCACGCCGGCCGACAGGGCCACGTCGGCGTGGGCAAAACCCTTGTGCACGCGGTAGCTGATGGCGCGGTCGTTGTAGAGGGAGGCGAAGACCTCCTTCATCTTGTGCAGCACTTCCTCGACGCCGTGCACGTTCAGGAACGTTTCCTGCTGACCTGCGAAAGAGGCGTCCGGCAGGTCTTCGGCGGTGGCGGAGGAACGCACGGCGAAGGTGGCCTGCGGGTTGCCGGCGGAGAGCTTGGCGTAGTCCTCACGGATGGCCTTTTCCAGATCGGCCGGGAAAGGTTGTGCCTCGACCATGGCGCGGATCTCGGCACCCACAGTGGCCAGGGCACGCACGTCCTCGGTGTCCAGGGCGTCGAGCTTGGCGTTGATGCGGTCGGCCAGGCCGCCGTGTTTCAGGAACTCACGGAAGGCGTGGGCCGTGGTGGCGAAGCCCGTGGGCACGCGCACGCCCTGGGGCAGCTGCGAGATCATTTCGCCGAGGCTGGCGTTCTTGCCGCCTACCGCCTCGACGTCGGTCATCCTCAGGTTTTCAAACGGTACGACCAGGGCGGTCGGGCTGAAAAGTGCAGACATGGGAGAGCTCCAGAGTTTAAAAACCGGGGTGCACAAGCCGGCGCGATGCCGCTTGCGCCCATGCCGACGGCCAGCCTTTGCTCTTTTTCTGGTGGGGCGGTGCGGGGCATGGAAGAATCTATGGGTTAATTCGCGATTTTATTCCCCCCCAGCGGAAACCATGCTGTTTTTGCATGTAACTCGATAACAATTTCCATCCACCAGCGTCACCCGCCATGCCCAACCGTACCGTCTTTTTCATTTCCGATGGCACCGGCATCACAGCCGAGACATTCGGCAATGCCATCCTGGCCCAGTTCGAGGTTGATCTGCACCACGTGCGCCTGCCCTTCATCGACACCGTGGACAAGGCGCACCAGGCCGTTCGCCAGATCAACCACACGGCCGAGGTGGAAGGCAAAAAGCCCATCGTCTTCACCACCCTGGCCAACGAAGAGGTGCACCGGATCATCAACGAGGGCTGCCAGGGCATGATGCTGGACATGTTCGGCACCTTCGTGAACCCGTTGGAGGAAGAGCTGGGCATCAAGTCGCACCACCGCATCGGCCGCTTCAGCGACGTGAGCAAGAGCCAGGCCTACCACGACCGCATCGAGGCCATCAACTTCTCGCTGGCGCACGACGACGGCCAGTCCAACCGCGACCTGGCCAGCTCCGACGTGATCCTGGTCGGGGTGAGCCGCAGCGGCAAGACACCGACCTCGCTGTATCTGGCCATGCAGTACGGCCTGAAGGCCTCCAACTACCCGCTGATCCCGGAAGACTTCGAGCGCCAGCACCTACCCCCGGCCCTAGTGCCGCACAAGGCCAAGATTTTCGGCCTGACCATCAACCCGGATCGCCTGAGCGAAATACGCAACGAACGCCGTCCCAACTCCAAGTACGCCTCGCTGGAGAACTGCCGCATGGAAGTGGCCGAGGCCGAGGCCATGATGCGTCGCGCCGGCATTCGCTGGCTGTCCACCACGACCAAATCCATCGAGGAAATCGCCACCACCATCCTGCAGGAAATCCGGCCCGAGCGTCTGAGTTACTGAACCTCAGTACCCCCAACACCCACCGGCCGGCGAACAGCTGCCGCAGGACGGTCCCGAATCGCCGCGCTTCCAAAGAAGATCTTCAACCCTCTTTTTAACCGCTATGGTGGAAATATGAGGCACTACGGCCAGCATATAGACGCGGCGGTCATGCGCTCGCGCAGCCCCAGCCAGTACGTACGATCCGATGTGAGCTGCACGCTCTTTTTGGCCGACCCGCAAGAGTACGAAGGCGGCGAGCTGACCATCCACGACATGTTTGGCGCCCTGAAGGTCAAGCTCCCGGCGGGAGACATGGTGCTCTATCCCGGTTCCAGCCTGCACGAGGTGCTCCCCGTGACTGCAGGCTATCGGCTGGCCAGCTTCTTCTGGGTCGAGAGCATGGTGCGCAGCGAAGCCCGCTCTACGAGCTGGACATGAACCTGCTCAAATTGCGCCAGCAGCACGGCGAAACCGCCGAGACCACGGCGCTCACAGCGCACCTACCACAAGCTGCTGCGCATGTGGGCCGACACATGGAGCAGCCCCCCCGCGCTAGCACGCGTGCCCGACGGCGTGGTCACGCTGGCCGACCGTGAAGCCCAAGCCCGCACGCGGCTCGATGCGAACGCCCGGGCCTATTTCAGCGGCGGCGCAGTTGATGAAATCACACTGCGCGCCAACCGCAGCGCCTGGGATCAGCTGAAACTGCTGCCACGTGTGCTGCGGCCGCTGGCCGGATGCCACACCCGTGTGCAGTTGCTGGGCCGCACCCTGGTCCATCCCATCCTGCTGGCCCCCGTGGCCCACCAGAAGCTGGCCCACCCCGATGGCGAACTCGCCACGGCCCATGCCGCCGCGGCCCTGGGCGCTGGCCTGGTGCTGAGCACCCGGGCCAGCGTGCCCCTGGAAGACGTGGCCCGCGCCGCACTGGGCGAGGCTGACCGCGGGCCCCTGTGGTTTCAGCTTTACCGGCAACCGGACCCGGGGTTCACGCGGGCACTGGTGCAACGCGCCGAGGCGGCCGGGTATGAAGCTCTGGTGCTGACGGTCGACGCGGCCACAAGTGGCGCCCGGCGCCCGCGACCGCGAGCGCCGGGCCGGTTTTCAATCTTCCACCGGGCATCCGGGCCGTCAACCTAGAGGGCATGCAGGGACCACCCCCGCCCTGCTCGACACTGGGCAACCCCAAGCTCCGCGCTGAACACCGCCTTCCATGCGCAGGCGCAAAATCTTGCGCCTGCGCATGATTTACCTTGATTAATAATAATGCTTCTCATTTATGATTTACATCATGTCGACCTTGATCCTCCCCGGCAGCCTGGCGCTTGTCGCGCTGACCTCCTGCTGGATCTTCAGGAAATAGCAGCCTCCTGCTGCCCCAGCGGCCGACACCCGACAATATGAAACTCACCGCAGCCAAACCACCCCTCATGAACCGTCGCATGCTCATCGCCGCCAGCGTGGTGGTGCTGCACGTATTCGTGCTGTGGGCCTTGCAGTCCGGACTGATGCACCGCGCGGTGGAGGTCATCATCCCGGGTGAAATCCTGAGCGACATCATCAGCCCGCCTGCGCCGCAGCAGACCCGTCAGTCACAGGCGCCGACCCCGCCGCGCAAGCTCGAGCCGCAGCCGCCCAAGCCGCAGGCGCAGCCGGTACAAGCGCAGCAGACCGTCCCCCCGGAGCCCTCCCCCCTCGTGGCGCCGGCGGCGCCGGCCGCCGCTGCGCCGGCCGCCATCGAGGCCAGCACCGTGGCCGCCACGCCCGCCGCACTGCCGGCGCCGACGCGCATCGAGCTGCCCTCCAGCGACGCGACCTACTTGAACAATCCCAGACCGGCCTACCCGGCCCTGAGCCGCCGTCTGGGCGAACAGGGCAAGGTCGTGGTGCGCGTGCTGATCGGCATCGACGGCAAGGCCGAACAGGTCGAGATCCGTCGCTCCAGCGGTTATGACCGGCTGGACCAGTCCGCCCTGGCCACCGTGCGCAGCTGGCGCTACGCACCGGGCAAACGCAACGGCATCCCCGAGGCCATGTGGTTCGAGGTGCCCATCATCTACCTGCTCGAATAATTTCTTATCCGGAGTTTTTTATGGAATCGCAATTCGGTCTGTTCAACGTCTGGGCCCAGGGTGACTGGGTCACGCGCGGTGTCGCCCTGCTGCTGCTGGGCATGTCGCTGGCGTCGTGGATGGTGATCCTCCTGAAGGCCATCGACATCGTGCGTTACAAGAAGCTGGCCGACCAGGCCGAGGGCTTCTGGCACAGCGCCGATTTCGCCGAGGGCCTGGCCAAGCTCGGCTCGCAGGAGGACAACCCCTTCCGCAACCTCGCCGAAGAAGGCCGCGAGGCCGCGGCGCACCACCGCAACACCAAGGCCCATCTGCACGACAGCCTGGACATCAGCGACTGGGTCACGCGCTGCCTGCGCAACAGCATCGACAACGCCACGGCCCGCCTGCAGTCCGGCCTGGCCGTGCTGGCTTCGGTGGGCTCCACCGCCCCCTTCGTCGGCCTGTTCGGCACGGTCTGGGGCATCTACCACGCCCTGCTGAGCATCGGCGTGGCCGGCCAGGCCACCATCGACAAGGTGGCCGGCCCGATCGGCGAGGCGCTGATCATGACGGCCCTCGGCCTGGCCGTGGCCATCCCCGCCGTGCTGGGTTACAACGCTCTGGTGCGGGGCAACAAGTCCATCCTGGGCAAGCTGGGCAGCTTCGCCCATGACCTGCACGCCTACTTCGTCACCGGCGCGCGCGTCGGCGGCGGCGACGCCAAGGTCGTGCCCATGAAGAAAGCCTGATGCCATGGCCTTCGGAACCCAGGACGACACCGACGAGGTGATGAACGAGATCAACATGACGCCGCTGGTCGATGTCATGCTGGTGCTGCTCATCATCTTCATCATCACCGTGCCGGTGATGAAACACGCCGTCAACGTGGACCTGCCCCGGGCCACGAGCCAGCGCGAGGAGATCAGGCCTGAGACGCTGCGCCTGTCGATCGACGCCGCCGGCACCTACTACCTCAACGGCAACCAGGTCAGTGATACCGACCTACCGGGCCTGCTGCAGGCCGAAGGCGCGCGCACGCCCCAGCCCGACCTGCACATCAACGGCGACAAGGCCGTGCGCTACGAGCGCGTGGCCCAGGCCATGGCCATGGCCCACCAGGCCGGTTTGCGCAAGATCGGCTTTGTGTCCGAGCCCAGGCGCTGAAGACGGGTGGCAGCATGACGACAGCGATGAACGCCTCCCCGCACAGCCCGGCGCTCACCGCCGCGGCGCAGCCCGGCTGCACGGCCGCCGCTGCACGGGCACCGGCCGCCCCGCCGCTGGACAGCGCCGCCCTGCTGCAAGGTGGCAAGGCGGTCACGATCCGCCACAACGGCGAGGTCTACCGCCTGCAGGCCACACGCCAGGGCAAGCTGATCCTGACCAAATGAAGGGGGGGCCTGACGGGCCCCTTGTTCATGGCCAAGGCGGCAACTTACAGGCCGATGGCAGCGATACCGGCGCGCGCGATCTGCGCGTCTTCCACCGACTTCACGCCACTGACACCCACGGCGCCCAGGCACTGGCCGTCCTTCATGATGGGCACGCCGCCCTCGAGCAGCCCGTCCAGGCCCGGGGCGCTGAGAAAAGAAACACGACCGCCGTTGATCATCTCTTCGTAGATGCGGCTCTCGCGACGGCCCAGGGCCGAAGTGCGCGCCTTGGCCGGCGCGATCTGCGAGGAAATCGGGGCGGCGCCGTCCAGACGTTGCAGCCACAGCAGGTGACCCCCATCGTCAACGATGGAAATGCTGACTGCCCAGTTGTTCTTGAGCGCCTCGGCCTCGGCGGCGGCGGCGATGGCCTTGATGTCGGCGAGCTGGAGGATGGATTTGGTTTGCATGACGGAAAAGGGCAAAAGAATGACAACTGCAAGCATAGCCCCAGATGCCGGGGTTTCGGCAGCACCGTGTCGCAAAACAGCCCTGACAAATACACAGGGTACGTGGTGGATTACGGCCGGCGCCTTGAATCCGCCTAGAATGGCCGCAACTGTGCAATGCCTCTTGCGAGGCTTACAAGGAGAGACGACATGAGCGAACAAGTTCAACCCTACGGACAGACCGGCTACGGCCAGGTGCTCTCCGCCACGGAACGCAACAAGGTGCTGCGTAACACCTACTGGCTGCTGGCCCTGAGCCTGCTGCCCACCGTCGCCGGCGCCTGGCTCGGCGTGGCCACAGGCATCACCGCCTCCCTGACCGGCTTCCTCGGCCTGATCGTCTTCCTGGGCGGCGCCTTCGGCTTCATCTACGCCATCGAGAAGACCAAGAACTCGGCTGCCGGCGTGCCGGTGCTGCTGGGCTTCACCTTCTTCATGGGCCTGATGCTCTCGCGCCTGATCGCCATGGTGCTGGGTTTCAAGAACGGCGCCGACCTGGTCATGACCGCCTTCGCGGGCACGGCCGGCGTGTTCTTCGTCATGGCCAGCCTGGCCACGGTCATCAAGCGTGACCTCTCGGGCATGGGCAAGTGGCTCTTCGTCGGCGCCATCGTGCTGATGGTGGGCGGCATCATCAACGTCTTTGTCGGCTCCAGCACCGGCATGATCGTGATCTCCATGCTGGCCATCGGCATCTTCAGCGCGTACATGCTGTACGACATCAAGCAGATCATCGACGGCGGCGAGACCAACTACATCAGCGCCACCCTGGCCCTGTACCTGGACATCGTCAACGTGTTCCAGAGCCTGCTGGCCCTGCTGGGCATCTTCGGCGGTGAGCGCGAATAAGCCACCTGCCCTGACAAAAAAGGCCCTGCGGGGCCTTTTTTTCATGCCCCAGGGTATGCCACACTCAACTCACAGCCCCAACTGCCGATAAGCTCAGTAACACCCTCCCGCAAACCCATGACGCCGCGCCTCCTGCTCATCACCGCCTTGGCCCTGCTACTGGCCGCATGCGACATCCCCGGCATGGGCCCGGACCCGCGCATCGCCATGCGCGAAGCCGAGGCCAAGGCCATCGGCGGCGCTTGCCGCTACGCCCTGCGCGGTATCGAGGAGTGCTACCTGCTCAATCCCAAGGCCCTGAAGACGGCTGTCTTCGACGGCTGGCGCGAGATGGACCAGTACATGCGGGACAACAAGATCGAAGGCCAGCTCACCCCCACCGCCGAAAGCAAGGAAGCGGCCGAAGAGCAGAAGCCCGCTGCCAGCGCCGAGAAGAAGCCGGAAAAGCCGGCCACGACCGTCAAGCCCGCCGTGGCGGACAAGAAACCCTCCTGATCCCGACCGATCAGGCCAGCTCGAACACCGCCATGCTCTCGACGTGCGCGGTGTGCGGGAACATGTTCACCACCCCCGCCGCCGTGCAGCGGTAACCCGCCTGGTGCACCAGCAGGCCGGCATCGCGCGCCAGCGTGGCCGGGTTGCAGCTCACGTAGACGATGCGCCGCGGCGGCGTCCAGCCCTGCGCCCCCGGCGTGGCCGGATGGTTGGCGGGATCCACCTGCTGCTGGTGCAGGTCGGCCAGCGTCTTGGCCAGGGCAAAGGCCCCCTCGCGCGGTGGATCCACCAGCCACTTCTCGGCCACACCATCCTGGATCAGCAGCTCGGGTGTCATCTCGAAGAGGTTGCGCGCCACGAAATCCGTCGCCGCCAGGGCCTGACCCTCGGGACGAGTCGTCTGATTCAGCCGCAAGTTCTCGCGCGAGCGCGCCACCAGCGTCTCGCTGCCCTCGATGCCCAGCACCTCGCACGCCTGCGTGGCAATCGGCAGGGTGAAGTTGCCCAGGCCGCAAAACCAGTCGATCACCCGCTCGTTTTTCTGCGCCTCCAGCAGGCGCAGCGCGCGCGCGACCAGCACGCGGTTGATGTGCGGATTGACCTGGGTGAAATCGGTGGGTTTGAAGGGCATGGTGATGCCGAATTCGGGCAGGGCGTAGCTCAGCGGCAGAGCATCCGGCGTGTCGTCCAGGAGGTGCACGGTGTCCGGCCCCTTGGGCTGCAGCCACCATTGCACACCCGGGTTCAGGGTCGCAAAAGCGCGTAATTTTTCGAGATCCCCTGCACTCAGGGGCTCCAGGTGCCGCAGCACCAGGGCCGTGACCGCATCGCCGCAGGCCAGTTCGATCTGCGGACAGGTCTCGATGGCATCGAGCGAGCCGACCAGGGCGCGCAGCGGCATCAGCATGGCGCTCACGTGCGGGGGCAGCACGGGGCACACCGCCATGTCGGCCACATAGCGGCTCTTGCGCTCGTGAAAACCCACCAGCACCGTGCCCTTTTTGCGCACGTGGCGCACCGACAGGCGGGCGCGGTAGCGGTAGCCCCAGGCCGGGCCTTCGATGGGACGCAGCACGGTCTCGGCCCGCACCTTGCCCAGGTGCCAGAGGTTGTCCTCCAGCACGCGCTGCTTGACGGCCACCTGTGCACTGG